>NZ_BAAAZH010000014.1:111196-196165 GCF_039536805.1 Nocardioides fonticola
GCCCGTCGTGGCGTTGGAGGGGGTCAGCGCATCTCGCGCTCGGGATGGGCGCTGATGAGGTGGTCGGCGACGGCGTTCATGACCCGGCCGACCGCGGCGAAGTCCTCGGCCGAGGCGAGGTCGACCAGGTGGTCGCGCACACCGTTGACATGCACCGGCGCGACCTCGCGCAGCACCTGCCAGCCGCGCTCGGTGAGGGCGGCCACGATGCCGCGGCCGTCCTCGGCGGCCGAGCAGCGCTCGACGAGTCCGGCCTTCTCCATGCGCGCGATCGTGTGGGTGACCCGGCTGCGGCTGTGGGCGAGCGCCGCGGCCAACTGCGCCATGCGCATCCGGCCCTGCTTCTCCGAGAGCCGCACCAGCACCTCGTACTCGACCATCGAGAGGTCGTGGCTGCGCCGCAGGTCCTCGTCGAGACGATCGAAGAGCAGGGTGGTGCCGAGCAGCAGGGCCCGCCACGACCGCTGCTGGTCCTCGTCGAGCCAGCGACCTTCGATCTCCTCCGCACTCACCGGACGGAGTCTAGGAGTCGTCACCGCGCGATGGCGCCGAATGCACAGGTGCCCCGGACGACGTCCGGGGCACCTGGTGGCTGATCCGACGGCCGCCGGGGCCGCCGGGGCGGGTCAGAGCCGCTCGAGGATGAGCGCCATGCCCATGCCGCCGCCGACGCACATGGTGATCAGGCCGGTGGTCTTGTCGTGCCAGTTCAGCGAGTTGAGCATCGTGTTCTGCAGGCGGGCACCGGTCATGCCGAAGGGGTGACCCACCGCGATCGCGCCGCCGTTGACGTTGAGGCGGTCGATGTCGATGCCGAGGTCCTGGTAGGAGGGCACCACCTGGGCGGCGAAGGCCTCGTTGATCTCGACCAGGTCGATGTCGCCGATGCTCATGCCGGCGTTGGCCAGCGCCCGCTTGGACGCCTCCACGGGGCCCATGCCCATGATCTCGGGCGAGAGGCCGGAGACGCCGGTCGACACGATGCGGGCCAGCGGCGTCAGGCCGAGCTCGGCGGCCTTGGTGTCGGACATGATCACCACGGCCGCGGCGCCGTCGTTGAGCGGGCAGCAGTTGCCCGCGGTCACGACGCCGTCGGGGCGGAAGACCGGGTTGAGGCCGGCGATGGCCTCGTAGGTGACGCCGGCGCGCGGGCCGTCGTCCGCCGTGACGACGGTGCCGTCGGGGGCGGTGACCGGGGTGATCTCGCGGGCCCAGAAGCCGTCGTTGATCGCCTTCTCGGCGAGGTTCTGGGAGCGGACGGCGAACTCGTCGAGCTCCTGGCGGCTCAGGCCGCGCGAGGTCGCGACGTTCTCGGCGGTCTGGCCCATCGCGATGTAGACGTCGGGCAGCAGGCCGTCCTGGCGCGGGTCGTGCCAGGCGCCGGCCGCGTTGCCGGCCTCCGCGGTGGCCTTGGTGCGGGCCTTCGCCTCGTCGAACTTCGGGTTGTGGGTGTCGGGCCAGTGGTCGGAGGTGCCCTTGGCGAAGCGGGAGACCGTCTCGACGCCGGCGGAGATGTAGACGTCGCCCTCGCCGGCCTTGATCGCGTGGAAGGCCATCCGCGTGGTCTGCACCGAGGAGGCGCAGTACCGGGTGACGGTGGTGCCCGGGATCTCGTCGTAGCCGAGCAGGACCGGCACGTTGCGGCCCATGTTGTTGCCGGACTCGCCACCGGGCAGACCGACGCCGAGGATCAGGTCGTCGACCGTGCGCGGGTCCAGCGCGGGGATCTTGTCGAGGGCCGCCTGGACGATGAGGGCGGTGAGGTCGTCGGGGCGGAAGTCCTTGAGGGATCCCTTGTTCGCACGGCCGATCGCGCTGCGGGCGGCGGAGACGATGACTGCTTCGGGCATGGAGTGCCGACTCTCCTGGTGAAGGATGTGGATGGGACGCCTCACCCTAGCCGCGCGCCCCCGGGATCAGAACGTGTTCTTGCCGTGGGACCATCGCGGCGTGCGTCACGTCTACGAATGTCCGATGCGGTGGGCCGACATGGATCAGCTCGCCCACATCAACAACGTGACCTACTTCGACTACCTCCAGGAGGCCCGCGTCGACTTCGGTCGTCACATCGGGCTGGCCGCGACCTCCGACGTCGGCCTGGTGGTCGCCCGCAGCGAGTTGCAGTTCCGCGCGCCGCTGACCTTCCGCCACTCCCCGGTGAAGGTCGCGGTCACCGTGACCGACGTCCGGGCGGCGTCCTTCACCCTCGGGTACGAGATCTTCGACGAGACGCCCGACGGTCCGGTCGTCTACGCGACCGCGCACACGGTGCTGACCCCCTACGTCTTCGGCGAGGAGCGCATCCGCCGCCTCACCCCCGAGGAGCGGGCCTCGCTCCAGCCCTACGTGGTCGCCGACGCCGACCCGATGCCCGCCTTCGTGGGCGTGCCGGTGCCGCGCCGTCCGGAGAACCACTACGCGGTGCACGTGCGCTTCTCCGACATCGACGGCTACGGGCACGTCAACAACATCCGCTACGTGGAGTACCTCCAGGAGGCGCGGATCGCCCTGATCTCGCGCCTCTTCCGGGAGGTTCCCGGACGCCGTGGCCGCGTCGCGATGGTCGTGGCGAGCATCGACATCGAGTACAAGCGGCAGCTGACCATCGCCCCCGAGCCCTACGACGCCCACACCCGGGTCACCGACGTGGGACGCAGCTCGATGGTGCTCGTCACCGACGTCCTCGACCGCGACGGCTCGATCGCCGCCCGAGGCCGCGTCGTGCTGGTGTTCTTCGATCCCGAGACCCAGCGCTCGACGCCGCCGCCGGAGGACATCCGCGAGATCGTGCTGCAGGCCGCCGCCGAGCTGTGAGGCCGGTGCTGAGGCCGGCTCACTCCAGCGTGTTGACCATGAACTGCGCGGCGTGGGTGACGTACTCCCAGAACTGGGCGTCCTGCTCGGGGGTGAGGTCGGCGCCGTCGAGCGCGGCGCGCATGTGGGTCAGCCAGCGCACGCGGGCGTCGTCGTCGACGCGGTAGGGCGCGTGCCGCATGCGCAGCCGCGGGTGACCGCGCTGTTCGGAGTAGGTGGAGGGTCCGCCCCAGTACTGGACGAGGAAGAGCAGCAGGCGCTCCTCGGCGGGCCCGAGGTCCTCCTCGGGGTACATCGGCCGCAGGACCTCGTCGGACGCCACGCCCTCGTAGAACCGCTTCACGATGCCCTGCATCGTGGCCAGGCCGCCGATCTCGTCGTAGAACGTCACCCGTCCATTCTCGCCGACCGACTCCGCCGGCCCGCGGCGGGGCGTGCCAGACTCGCATCGACGCACGACCCCACCACGACATCCAGGAGTGAATCCATGCCCGTCACCCGCGTTGCGACCACCGACTGGGAAGGCAGCCTGTTCGAGGGCGCCGGCAAGGTCACCTTCGACTCCTCGGGCCTCGGCACCTACGACGTCTCGTGGCCGGCCCGCTCCGAGGAGCCCGGCGGCAAGACCAGCCCCGAGGAGCTCATCGCGGCCGCCCACTCGGCGTGCTTCTCGATGGCCTTCTCCAACGGCCTGGCCAAGGCAGGCACCCCGCCGACCTCGCTCAAGACCTCCGCCGCGGTCGAGTTCACCCCCGGCACCGGCATCACCGGCATCGAGATCACCGTCGTCGGCGTCGTCCCGGGCATCTCCGAGGACGACTTCGTGGCCGCCGCCCAGGCCGCCAAGGAGGGCTGCCCGGTCTCGAAGGCGCTCGCCGGCACCACCATCACGCTGAAGGCGTCGCTCGCCTCCTGAGCCCGCTTCCTCAGCCGCCTGCTGAGCCGCCTGCCGACCCGGCCCGATCAGTTCGATCGGGCCGGGTCGGCTGCGTAGAAGGGCTGCGGGTAGGGGATCTGGATGCCCTCGTGGTCGAAGCGGGCCTTGATCCGCTGGCGCATCTCGCGCGCCACCGCCCACTGCTCCATCGGCGCGGTCTTGATGAGCACCCGCAGGTGGACGGCGTCCGTGGCGAGGCTCTCCACGCCGGTGACCTCCGGCTCCTCGATGACGACGCCGCGGTACTCCTCGTCCTCCCAGAGGTCGTGGGCGACCTCGCGCAGCACCGTCGTGACGCGTGCGAGGTCCTCGCGGTAGCCGACGCCGACGTCGATCACGGCGCGCGACCAGTTCTGGCTCATGTTGCCCACGCGCAGGATCTCGCCGTTGGGGACGTACCAGACGGTGCCGTTGATGTCGCGCAGTCGGGTGACGCGCAGGCTCACCGCCTCGACCGTGCCGCTGGCCTCGCCGATGTCGACGACGTCGCCGACGCCGAACTGGTCCTCGAGGATGAGGAAGATGCCGGAGAGGAAGTCCTTGACCAGCGACTGGGCGCCGAAGCCGAGCGCGATGCCGATGATGCCGGCACTGGCGATGATGGGCGCGATGTCGACGCCGAGCTCGCTGAGCATCATCGTGCCGACGACCGCCACGATCACTCCGGTGACGATCGACTTGAAGAGGTCGCCGATCGTCTTCGCGCGCTGCACCCGCCGGGTGGACGCCGTCGCGTCGCGCGCGATCTCGCCCGGCAGGTGGCGGGTGAGATGGCGGTTCACGCGGCGGTTGAACTGGTCGGGCAGCATGCCGTCCTCGGCCTGCAGCACGAGGCGGTCGAGGAGCCGGTGCAGCACCCAGCGGACAACGAGCCCGAGCACGAGAAGGCCGAGCAGGGACAACGGCTTGTCGACCAGGACGTTGACCACCTTCCCGAGGGCGTCGTCGCGGTCCCAGGTCCATCCGATCGCTTCTGGCATGCGCCCCACCCAAACAGATCGGCAGCGGCATTTCACCTGGGCGTCGCCGGGCGTCCCGGCACGTGGGGCGGACGTCACGTCCATGCCGCTCGGCCGCGGTCGGGAGCACTCCCCGCAGCCGATATCCTGATCGCGTGACCACCCCTGCGCTGACCTCGGCCCGCCGTCTCGTCCGCCGTGCGACGACCGTGACCGGTCTGATCGCCGTCCTGGCCCTCGCGCTGGCGGCGCCGGCCTCCGCCGACGTGCCGGAGGGCTGGTCCGACCCGAAGGGCGTCGACCCCCTGCACGCCCTGCTCGTCGTCTTCATCATCCCCGCCGGCCTGGCGCTGATCATCGCCGCGCTGACCTACCTCCCGCCGCTGCTGCGCGGTGAGAGCGTGAAGCCGGGCTCGCCGACGATCAACAACCAGTGGCTCGGCGGCCCCGCCAAGAGCGCTGGCGAGCTCGCCGGCCCCGACGGCGAGCAGTCGCAGGCCGGGGGCGCAAGTGCGCGCTGGTGATGTCTTCACCGACGCGGAGCGTTTCGACCTCGACGAGACGATCCGCCAGGCCGAGCAGCTCTCGCGCGTGGAGTTCTCGGTCTTCGTGGGCGTCGCCGAGGGCGACCCCCGCGACTTCGCGACCAGCCTGCACAACACGCTCGTCGCGCCTTCGCGCAGCATCCTGATCATGGTCGACCTCGAGCACCGGGCGCTGGAGATCGTCACCGGCGGCTTCGTGCGCCGCACGCTGACCGACCGCGAGTCCGAGCTCTGCGCGATGGCGATGCAGACCGCCTTCTCCGAGGGCGACCTGGTCGGCGGCCTCAAGCGCGGCATCCAGATGCTGGCCGATCACGGACGCGCACCGCGCACCCTGCACGCCGCGGAGTGATACCCCGACCCCCGACGGCATCGCCGTTCGGGCCCTGACGCACCACGAGGCGCGCTCCCCGCAGGGAGCGCGCCTCGTGCGTTCTCGTGCCGTCAGCCGGCGTCGCAGGCCTGGGCCGCCAGGGCCCGGACGGCGTCCGCGCGGCCCTCGCGCACCAGGCGGACGGCGCCCGGCGCGGCCGAGGTCGTCTCCAGCCAGGCGTCGACCCGCTCGACCAGGGCGGGGGAGTCCAGCGGGTGCGGGAAGAGCGCGATGAGCGCGACCTGCGACTTGTGTGTGCCCTGCACCTCCCAGATGGTCTCCGCGGCCTCGAGGTACTTCTCGAGGTACGGCGCGAGCACCTCCTCCTGGCCGAACCGCGGGAAGGCGATCGCGACCGAGCGGGAGGTCTCGTTGGGGGTGTCGGTGCGCTCGACCACCTGCGCCCAGGCCTCCGCCTTGGCCTCGGCCGTCGGCTGGGCCGCCCGCGCGGCCGCCGCGTGCTCCTGCCCGGAGATCGTGCGGTCGGCGGCGAGCTCGGTCTCGATCCGCTCGGCGCCGCGACCGGCGGCGGCGAGGGAGGTGATGAGCACCCAGCGCAGGTCCTGGTCGACCGCGAGGCCGTCGAGGACGACGGTGCCGTCGAGGAGCCCCTCGAGCTCGGCGAGCGCCTGCTCGCTGTGGGCGGCGCCGGCGTAGGCGCGCACGAAGGTGAGCTGGTGGTCGCTGCCGGGCTCGGCTGCCCAGGCGAGCTCGCGCAGGCCCGACTCCCACTGCGCCCGCAGCTCGGCGCGGTGCGCGGGGTCGGAGTAGGAGTTGACGGCCGTCGCGGCCGTGGCCGGGATCCGGCTGACGCCCCAGGCGTCGGTCTCCCGCCCGATGTTGGCCAGCACCAGCGCCACGTAGTCGCGGGCGCGCATCTCGGCGTCGCGGGTCATGTCCCACGTGGCGCCCCAGATCAGGGCGCGGGCCAGGGAGTCCTCGAGGTCGGAGAGGTGCGCGACCGCGGTGGCCAGCGAGCGCTCGTCGAGGCGGATCTTGGCGTAGGCGTGGTCGCTGTCGTTGAGCAGCAGCAGGTCGGGCTGGCGGACGCCGACGAGCTCGGCGATCTCGGTCGAGGCGCCCTCGACGTCGACCTCCACGTACTGGCGGCGGGTGAGCCGGCCCTCGACGAGGTCGTAGAGGCCGATGCCGATGCGGTGCCGGCGCAGGGTGGGCCAGTCGGGGTGCGCGGTCTGCTTGACCACCAGGCGGCTGTAGGCGCCGTCGGCGTCCAGCTCGAACTCGGGGGTCAGGGTGTTGACGCCGGCGGTCTGGAGCCACTCCTGCGCCCAGCCGGCCAGCTCGCGGCCCGAGGCCTTCTCCAGCGCGGAGAGGAGGTCGGAGAACTCCGAGTTCCCGAAGGCATGGTCCTTGAAGTACTGGCGCAGACCCGCGAGGAACGGCTCGAGACCGACCCACGCGACGAGCTGCTTGAGCACCGAGGCGCCCTTGGCGTAGGTGATCATGTCGAAGTTGACCTCGACGGCGGCCAGGTCGTGGTTGTCGGCCGCGATCGGGTGGGTCGAGGGCAGCTGGTCGGCGCGGTAGCCGGTCTGCTTGCGGGCGTTGGCGAAGCCGGTCCACGCGTCGGCGAACTCGGTGACCTCGGCCTCGGCCCAGTAGCAGGCCCACTCGGCGAAGGACTCGTTGAGCCAGAGGTCGTCCCACCACTTCATCGTCACGAGGTCGCCGAACCACATGTGGGCCATCTCGTGCAGGATCACCGAGCAGCGGAACTCGTAGAACGACCGCGGCTGCCGGCTGCGCGGGAGGTACTCGTCGCGCAGGGTCACGCACCCGGCGTTCTCCATCGCGCCCATGTTGTACTCCGGCACGTAGAGCTGGTCGTACTTGCCGAAGGGGTAGGGGAAGTCGAACTTCTCCTCGAAGAAGGCGAAGCCGGCCTCGGTGAGCTTGACCAGCTCCTCGACGTCGAGCTGCTCGACGAGCGACTGGCGGCAGTAGTGGCCCAGCGGGATGTCGCCGAACTTCCCGTGGTGCACGTGCTGGACCTCGTGGTACTCACCGGCCACGAGGGCGGTGATGTAGGTCGACATGCGCTCGGTGGCCGGGAACCGCCACTCGGCGACGCCGTCGCGCACCGGCGTGGGCTCGGGCGTGGCCGCGTTGGAGACGACCTTCCAGTGGCTCGGCGCGGTGACGTTGAAGGTGAAGACGGACTTGAGGTCGGGCTGCTCGAAGGTGGTGAAGACGCGACGCGCGTCGGGCACCTCGAACTGGGTGTAGAGGTAGACCCGGTCGTCGGCGGGGTCGACGAAGCGGTGCAGGCCCTCGCCGGTGTGGGAGTAGGCGCAGTCGGCGCGGACGACGAGCACGTTCTCGGCGGCGAGGTCGCTCAGCTCGATGCGGCTGTCGACGTAGGCGGTGGCCGGGTCGATCGAGCGCCCGTTGAGCGTGATCTCGTGCACCGTCGCATCGACCAGGTCGGCGAAGGTGCTCGCTCCGGGCTCGCGACAGGTGAAGGACAGGGTGGTGGTCGAGGAGAACGTCTTCTCGCCCGTCGTGAGGTCCAGGTCGATGGTGTACGACACGACGTCGAGGAGGGCGGCGCGGGTGGCGGCCTCGTCCCGGGTCAGGTTGGTTCCAGGCATGCGGCGATCTTGCCACCGGCGCCGAGCGCCCACGCGCGCGGGCCGGGTGGGCCGGCTGGGCTGGCTGGGTAGCCGGGTGGGTGAGTGGGACGCACGGGACGCAACGACACTCGAGGTACCGGAGGGAGAAGTGTGAAAATTTGTGACTCTCCGGCGTGTCGGTGCTTGACCTGCGCTTTACTGCTCCATCGTGACCCTTCTTCGGCGTGTCGGCTTGACGATCGTCGTCGGACTGATCTCGTCCGTCGGCCTGGTCGCCGTCCCGTCCGCCGGGCGCGCCGCGGGCACCAGCACCTTCCTGTGCACCGGGTACACCGCCTGCAAGCAGGCCGGTTACTCCGACTCCGGCTACTCCGCCAACAACGACACCATGTACTGGCGCATGTACGCCGGTCACAACTGCACCAACTACGTCGCCTACCGGTTGGTGAAGAGCGGTCTGGCGAACGAGCGCCCCTGGTCGGGCAGCGGCAACGCCACCAACTGGGGCGTGGCCATGAAGGACATCACCGACACCACCCCGATGGTCGGCGCGGTCGCCTGGTGGCGGGCCAACACCCCGGGAGCGGGCTCCAGCGGCCACGTCGCGATCGTCGAGCAGGTCGTGTCGGCGACCGAGATCGTCATCTCCGAGGACATGTGGGGCGGCGACTTCCACTGGCGCCGCATCACCGCCGACAGCGACCGCTGGCCCGCGGGCTTCATCCACTTCAACGACCGCCCCCTGGCCGCGGTGACCCGGCCGAGCATCGAGGGCGACCCGGTGGTGGGGGAGACGCTGACCGCCGACACCGGCAGGTGGGCCCAGTCCGGCGCGACCTACGCCGTCCAGTGGTACGCCGGCACCAAGCCGATCCCGGGCGCCACCTCCACCACGCTGGAGGTCACCCCCGAGCTGGTCGACCAGGCCCTGCTGGTGAAGGTGACGGCGACGCGCACCGGCTACCAGCCCGGCACCGCGAAGTCGACCCGCAGTCCGGCCGTGCGTCCCGGCACCCTCGCCGTGGCCACCCAGCCGAGCATCGCCGGGACGCCGCGCGTCGGCGAGGTGCTGACCCTCGGCGAGGCCTCCTGGAGCCCCACGCCCAGCTCCACGACCGTCCAGTGGCTGGCCGACGGACGCCCCATCGACGGCGCCACCGGCACCAGCCTCGAGCTCACCCCCGAGCTCGTCGACCAGCGCATCACCGTCGAGCAGACCGCCAGCGCCCCCGGCTACACCACCTCCGATCTGACCACCGAGCCGACCGCGAAGGTCAAGCCCGGCCGGATCGTCGTCGGCGACCCCTTCGCGCTGCGCGGCGCCACCCGCGTCGGCCGCACGCTCACCGTGCAGCCCGGCACGACGACCCCGGCCGACGCCGACGTCGCCTACCAGTGGACACGCGACGGCAAGCCCATCGCCGGTGCCACCGCGTCGTCCTACACCCTCACCGCCGACGACGTCGGTCACCAGGTCGACGTCGCCCTCGACCTGTCGCGGCGCGGCTACCAGGATCTCGGCGTCCCGCTCACCACGCCCGGCCCGGTGACGACGACACCGGTGATGACGCTCTCGAGCCGCGGGACCGAGAGCGGCAAGGTCGTCGTCGTGCTGCGGGTGACCGCCGAGGGCGTGCGCACCGCCACCGGCAAGGTGCAGGCCTGGATCGGCAGCCATCTCGTCGAGGGCGAGCTCACCGACGGCCGCGTGCGCCTGGTGATCACCGACCTGCCGCCGGGCAAGCGGACCCTCCATGTGGCCTACGCGGGCACGTCGGTCATCGAGGGCGGGCACGTCGCCACGGCCGTCGTCGTCCCGAAGCCGCCGAAGAAGCGCGGCTGACCACCCGCTCGGCGGAACAACCCCGCCCCCGGGGTAGTTGAATGCGGTCATGACGCGCGCTGACTTCTGGTTCGACCCGCTGTGCCCCTTCGCCTGGATCACCTCGCGGTGGATCCTCGAGGTCGAGAAGGTCCGTGACATCGAGGTCACCTGGCACATCATGAGCCTGGGCTACCTCAACCAGGACAAGGACATCCCCGAGGAGTACCGCAAGATGCTCGAGGGCGCCTGGGGCCCGGTGCGCATCGCGATGGCGGTGCAGCAGCAGTACGGGCAGGAGAAGCTCGCCGAGCTCTACACCGCCATGGGCACCCGCATCCACAACGAGGGCAAGGGGCGCGACAAGGACGTCATGGCCGAGGCGCTCGCCGCCGTCGACCTCCCGGCCGAGCTGGTCGAGGCCTTCGACGACACCCAGTACGACCAGGCGATCATCACCTCCCACCACGAGGGCATGGACCAGGTCGGCGACGAGGTCGGCACCCCGACCATCGCCATCGACGGCGTCGCGTTCTTCGGCCCCGTCATGACCTCGATCCCCAAGGGCGAGGAGGCCGGCAAGGTCTGGGACGGCGCGGTGGCGCTCGCGGCCTACCCGTACTTCTTCGAGCTCAAGCGCTCGCGCAACCAGCCCCTCGACTTCAGCTGATGGGCGACGGGCACGACCACGGGTACGACCACGGGCACGGGCACGGAGGCGACGGGCACGGGCACGGCGAGGCGGCGGGCGTCGACAAGCTCGCCGTCCTCGCCCTGATCCGCTCCTGCACGCAGGCCAGCGAGGTGCTCGACCGCATCGGCCCCGACGATCTGGCGCGCCCGACCCCGTGCGCGGAGTGGGACGTCGCGGCGCTGGCCAACCACCTGCTCGCCGCGCCGCGCATCTTCATCACGATGCTCCAGGGCCGGCCGCCCGGCTGGGGCCGCGAGGTGCTCACCGAGGACTTCGGCGAGGAGTTCCGGCGGCGCGGCAACGTGCTGATCAACCTGTGGCGCGAGACCACGGAGGCGCCGATGGTCGACCCCGACTGGCACAGCGCCGAGATCGCGGTGCACACCTGGGACCTCGCCACCGCGCTGGGCATCCCGACCGACGGGTTCGACCAGCAGGTCGCCGAGCGGGCGGTCGTCGCGATGGACCGCATCCTCGGCCCGCAACGCACCGGCCGCGCCTTCGCCGACGCGCGGCAGGCGCCCGCCGGAGCGTCGGCCTACGACCACCTCGCCGCCTACGCCGGCCGCGTCGTCCCGTGGGAGCCTCCGGCCGGCTGACCGCCCCGGGAGAATCCGATGGCCGCCGACTCCTAGGATCAGCCCCATGACCCGTGTGCTCTCCGCCGTCGCCTGGCCGTACGCCAACGGCCCGCGCCATATCGGCCACGTCGCCGGTTTCGGCGTGCCCTCCGACGTGTTCAGCCGGTACATGCGCATGGCGGGTCACGACGTGCTGATGGTGTCGGGCTCCGACGAGCACGGCACCCCGATCCTCATCGCCGCCGACGAGGCCGGGCTCTCCCCGCAGGAGCTCGCCGACCGCAACCACCGGATCATCGCCGAGGACCTCTGCTCGCTCGGGCTGAGCTACGACCTCTACACCCGGACGACGACCCGCAACCACCACGCGGTGGTGCAGGAGATGTTCCGCGGCGTCTACGACAACGGCTACTTCGTCGAGCGGACGACGTACGGCGCGATCTCGCCGTCCACCGGCCGCACCCTGCCCGACCGCTACATCGAGGGCACCTGCCCGATCTGCAAGACCCCGGGCGCGCGCGGCGACCAGTGCGACACCTGCGGCAACCAGCTCGACCCCGCCGACCTCATCGAGCCCCGTTCGCGCATCAACGGCGAGGTGCCGGAGTTCATCGAGACCCAGCACTTCTTCCTCGACCTGCCCGCGCTGGCCGAGGCGCTGGGGGAGTGGCTCGACGAGCGCGAGGCCACCGGCCTGTGGCGGCCCAACGTCATCCGGTTCAGCCAGAACATCCTCAAGGACATCCGGCCGCGCGCCATGACCCGCGACATCGACTGGGGCATCGCCGTCCCGCTCGACGGGTGGCGGGAGAACCCCACCAAGAAGCTGTACGTGTGGTTCGACGCCGTCATCGGCTACCTCTCGGCCTCCATCGAGTGGGCGCGGCGCAGCGGCGACGCCGACGCGTGGCGCCAGTGGTGGAACGCCGAGGACGCCCGGTCGTACTACTTCATGGGCAAGGACAACATCACCTTCCACAGCCAGATCTGGCCCGCCGAGCTGCTCGCCTACGACGGCCGCGGCTCGAAGGGCGGCCAGGCGGGCCCGTACGGCGTCCTGAACCTGCCCACCGAGGTGGTCAGCTCGGAGTTCCTCACGATGGAGGGCCGCAAGTTCTCCTCCTCCAAGAAGGTCGTCATCTACGTGCGCGACCTGCTCAGCCGCTACCAGCCCGACGCGTTCCGCTACTTCGTCGCGGCGGCCGGCCCCGAGGCCCAGGACTCCGACTTCACCTGGTCGGAGTTCGTGCGCCGCACCAACGACGAGCTCGTCGCCGGCTGGGGCAACCTGGTGAATCGCACGGCCAGCCTGATCCACAAGAACTTCGGTGAGATCCCGGCCGCCGGCGAGCTCACCGACGCCGACCGGGCCGTGCTGGCAGCCGCCGAGGGCGCCTTCGCCACCGTCGGCGACCTCATCGCGCGGCACCGCCAGAAGGCGGCGATCGGCGAGGCGATGCGTGCGGTCGGCGAGGTCAACAAGTACGTCAGCGACCTCGAGCCGTGGAAGCTCAAGGCGCCCGATGACCGCTCGCGGCTCGGCACGATCCTGCACGTGACGGCCCAGTGCGTCGCCGACCTCAACCTCGTGCTCGCGCCGTTCCTGCCGTTCTCGGCGAACGCCGTCGACCTCGCCCTCGGCGGCTCGGGGCAGATCGCCCCGATGCCGCGCATCGAGGAGGCCGACGACCTCGACGGCGGCGCCGGGTACCCGATCATCACCGGCGACTACACCGGCGCTCCGCGCTGGGAGCGTCGTCCGATCGTGGTCGGCACGCCGGTGCATAAGCCGACCCCGGTCTTCACCAAGCTCGACCCCGCCATCGTCGAGGAGGAGCTCGAGCGCCTCGGCCTGTGAGGGCGCCTTCGGCGGCCCGCTAGATTCCACGGCATGACGGCCGCCATGCACCTGCCCGCGTTCCTGGTGAAGCAGCGCTTCGCCATGACCACCAACCGCTACGAGATCCTGGCGGTCGGACCCGACGGCGGCGAGGGCCAGCTCATGGCGTTCGCCGAGCAGAAGCGCTTGGCGTTCAAGGAGCAGGTCACCTTCTACACCGACACCTCGAAGTCGCGGCCGGTCTTCTCCTTCAAGGCCCGCAAGGCCATCGACCTCGCCTCGGGTTACGACGTCTTCGACGAGGCGGGTGCGCCCCTCGGCTTCTTCCGCAAGGAGTTCGGCGCGAGCCTGCTGCGCTCGACCTTCCACCTCGAGGGCCCCGGGTTCGCCGGCGTGGGCCAGGAGCGCAGCCAGCTCACCGCCCTGCTCCGTCGCTTCACCGACCTGCCGTTCCTCTCCATCCACTTCGACTTCGTCTCCGCCGAGGGGACGCCGCTGATGACCGTCGACCGGCAGTTCAAGCTGCGCGACCGCTACGAGGTGCGGGTGCTCGACCCGCGCGTCGACTTCCGGCTCGCCGCCGCCATGGCCGTTGGGCTCGACGCGCTGATGCAGCGCTGACCGGCCGCTGACCGTCGGCGCGCTGCCTGGTCCAGACCGGGCAGCGCATCGCGCTGCGGCCCCGGATACTCCCGCTGCATGAGCAACGCTGCATCGGGTCCGCGTCCTCTCGTCGGGCGGGTCGTCCTCGCCGTCCTCGCCCTGGTGGTCGCCGGTCTGGCCGGGGTGGCCACCGCGGCCCCGGCGACGGCCGCCACGCCGTGTCCGCCGGGTCAGTACCAGCCGAGCGGGGACGCCGCCGGATGTGCCCCCGCCCAGGTCGGCTACGCCGCCGACGGGGCGACCCAGACGCCATGTGCGCCGGGCACCTACAGCTCCGCGTCGGGCGCGTCCTACTGCACGCCCGCACCCCCGGGCTCCTTCGTCTCCCTCGCCGCTGCCTCCGCGGCCACGCCGTGCGCGCCCGGCCGCTACGCGGCGACGGAGGCCTCCACGTCGTGCGTGCCGGCGTCCCCGGGCTCCTTCGTCCCCGGCAGTGGGGCGAGCGCAGCCGTCCCGTGCGCGCCGGGCACCTACGCGGCCACGAGCGGCGCGACCGCGTGCACGCCGGCAGCGCCGGGCACGGCCGTCCCGGCGGCCGGATCGACCTCCGCCCAGCCATGCGCGGCGGGTAGCTTCGCAGCGGTCTCCGGAGCCACTGTCTGCGTCGCGGCGTCCCCCGGCAGTTATGTCGCCGATCCCGGCGCCGCCTCCGCCGACCCGTGCCCCGCGGGCTCCTACGCAGCGGCGGCGGGCGCGACGTCCTGCGCCGCCGCCCCGGCGGGTTCCGTCGCCCCCGGTCCGGGCGCCACGTCGGCCACGCTCTGCCCCGCGGGCACCTATGCGCCGGCGGGCGCGGCGGCCTGCCTCCTCGCGCCGCCGGGCACCTCGGCCGCCGAGGGCTCGGCCGCACCGAGCACCTGCCCGGCCGGCACCTACGCCGCGGGCGGAGCCGAGACCTGCACGCCGGTGCCCGAGGGGACCTTCAGCCGCGCCGGTGCGGCTCGCCCCAAGCCCTGTGCCCCCGGCACCTACAGCGAGGAGCCCGGCGCCTCGCGGTGCACGAAGGCCGAGCGCGACCATTACGTGCCCACCGCGGGCTCGGACCGGCAGTACGCCTGCCCGAAGGGGACCTCCCAGCCGCGGACCGGCCAGACCGGCTGCGTGAAGGACCGGCGCGGCCAGCGGGCCGGCGACGGTCGGCGGACGGCGCCCCTCGCCCGGCTCTGGTGAGGAGTGCCGCGGCTAGCCTGCATCCATGACGCCGGAGCACACGTGCTGACCCCCGAGGCGCGGAGGGCCGTCGAGCAGGCCGCCACCGAGCCGCAGGTCTTCGAGGAGGGCTTCGACATCGAGGCCTCTCGGCGCGCGGCGCGCGAGCTCGCGGCCGCCCAGCCCCGCGAGGACGTCGACGAGGTCGTCGACCTCGACGCCGACGGCGTCCGCTGCCGCCTCTACCGCCCCGCCGGCGCCCGGCCCGGCGCCGTCGTCCACCTGCACGGCGGCGGGTTCGTCTTCCACGACATCGACGTCCACGACGCCGCCGCGCGTCGCCTGGCCAACCGGGCGCGTCGTGCGGTCGTCTCGGTCGACTACCGGCGACCGCCGGAGCATCCCTTCCCCGCCGCCCCGGACGACGTCGACACGGTGCTGCGCTGGATCGACCGGGAGGGCGCCGCCCACGGCCTCGACGGGCCGCTCTACGCCCACGGCGACTCCGCCGGCGGCAACCTCGCGCTCGTCGCCGCGCTGCGCCACCCGGGCCGCTTCCATGCCGTCGCTCTGATCTACCCCTTCCTCGACCCGACCTCGGGCTTCGACTCCTACCGCACCGAGCAGCACGCCTTCGACCTGCGCGAAGCCGAGTGGTACTGGCAGCAGTACGCCGCCGACCCGGCCGACCGCGAGCACCCCGACCTCGCCCCGCTGCGCTCCGACCGGCTCTGGACCTTGCCGCCGACGCTCGTCGTCACCGCCGAGCACGACCCGCTGCGCGACGAGGGCGAGCGCCTGGCCGAGATGCTGGCCGAGCACGGCGTCACCGTCGTCGCCACGCGCTACCTCGGGCAGATCCACGGGTTCTGGCGCCATCACGACGTGTTCCCGGCCGCCCAGCCGCTGATGCTCCAGGTCGTCGGGTTCTTCGAGGCGCAGTCGGCCTAGGGGTTCCCGGCGCGGACGCAGGGGACCCGACGGCCCTGGGAACGCTCGCCGACCCCCGTCGTCCGGGTGCGCCGCGGGCTGGGAGGATGGGGGCATGCGCGTCCACCTCGGATCCGACCACGCCGGCCTCGACCTCAAGGAGCACCTGCTCGCCTGGCTGCACGGCCACGGGTACGAGCCCATCGACCACGGTCCGTTCATCTACGACGCCCTCGACGACTACCCGGTCTTCTGCCTGCGGGCCGCGGAGGCCGTGGCCAAGGACCGCGCCGCCGGCCTCGACAGCCTCGGCGTCGTCATCGGCGGGTCGGGCAACGGCGAGCAGATGGCCGCCAACAAGGTCGCCGGCATCCGCTGCGCTCTCGTCTGGTCCGAGGACACCGCCCGCTTGGCCCGCGAGCACAACGACGCCCAGGTCATCTCCGTGGGCGGTCGCATGCACACGCTGGAGGAGATGACCCGGTTCATCGAGCTGTTCCTCGTCGAGCCCTTCAGCGGCGACGAGCGGCACGTGCGCCGCATCGGCCAGCTGCTCTCCTACGAGGAGACCCGCATCCTGCCGCCGCTGCCCGAGTCGGCCGTGGGTCGCGGCCCCGACGCCTGACCGTCCCCCGTGCCCGAGGGTCACACCCTGCGCCGCCTGGCGCTCGACCTCACCGCGGCGTTCGCGGGCGAGCCGGTGCGCGTCGGCAGTCCGCAGGGGCGGTTCGCCGCCGAGGCGGCCGACCTCGACGGCGAGGTGCTGGTCGCGGCCGAGTCCGCCGGGAAGCACCTCTTCCTGGCCTTCCCGGGCGAGCGCTTCGTGCACATCCACCTGGGACTGATAGGCGCTTTCGACATCCTCCCGCTCGCGGCGGGCGAGGAGGCCCCGGCGCCGCGCGGCGCCGTCCGGCTGCGCCTGGTCGGACGGCGCGCCGTCGCCGACCTGCGCGGCGCCACCCAGTGCGCGCTGATCGGGGCCGAGCGCCGCGACGCCGTCCTCGCGGGGTTGGGCGCCGACCCGCTGCGACCCGACGCCGACCCCGATCGGGCGTGGGAGCGCATCCGCACCAGCAAGCGCTCGATCGGCGAGCTGCTCATGGACCAGGCGATCGTGGCGGGCGTCGGCAACGTCTACCGGGCCGAGGTGCTCTTCCGGCAGCGGCTCGACCCGTTCCGGCCGGGCACCAGCCTGCGCAAGGGGCAGTGGCAGGCGATCTGGGACGACCTGGTCGAGCTCATGGCCGACGGCGTCCGCGTCAACCGCATCGACACCGTGCGGCCCGAGCACACGCCCGAGGCGATGGGACGCGAGGCCCGCGTCGACGATCACGGCGGCGAGGTCTACGTCTACCGCCGCACCGGACAGCCCTGCTTCGTGTGCGGCGCGGCGGTGCGCACCGAGCCGATGGCCTCGCGCAACCTCTTCTGGTGCCCGCGCTGCCAGCGCCGCTGGCGCCTGCGCGCCGTACGATGAGCGGGCCCGCCCGCGCATCACTCGGGAGCCGGACGGGAACCGCACCGGGAGATCCCTCATGACACGGAGCACGCGCCGCATCACACGGCAGACCGCCACGCTGGTCTGGTTGGCCGCCGTCGCCGCGGCCGTCGTCGTGTGTGTGGGGCTCGACCCGGTCGACACCCCGTTCACCGCCCTGATGGTGCCGCTGCTCCTGGGCGCGCTCGTGCTCGGGCCGCGTCAACTGCCCTGGTTCCTCGGCTGGATGGCGGCGATGCTGGGCGTCGCCGTCGCGCTGCAACCCGAACGCAGCGCCCGCATCCTCGGCGCCTCGCTCATCCAGGCGGTGATGATCCTCATCGTGCTCGCGGTCGCCGTCCGACGAGGCCGGCTCGGGGTGGGCGGCATGGCCGGGGAGTCGATGTTCGTCGACCTGCGCGACCGGCTGCTCGATCAGGGACGGATGCCGCACCTGCCCTCGGGCTGGCACGTCGAGGCCGCGCTGCGCTCCGCCGGCGGAACGCCCTTCGCCGGCGACTTCGTGGTCTCCACCCGCACCGCCGACGGTCGCTTCGAGGTCGCCCTCGTCGACGTCTCGGGCAAGGGCGAGGCCGCCGGCACCCGCGCCCTCATGCTCTCGGGCGCCTTCGGCGGCCTCCTCGGCGCCCTCCCCGCCGACCGGTTCCTGCCCGCCGCCAACGACTACCTGCTCGGCCAGGCCTGGGAGGAGGGCTTCGCCACCGCGATCCACCTCTCCCTCGACCTCGCCACCGGCGTCGCCGAGGTGCGCACCGCCGGACACCCGCCGGCGGTGCACCGCCTCGCCGGGTCGGGACGCTGGAACGTCATGGCCGCCGGCGGCGGCATCCTCGGCCTCGACCCCGACATGGACTTCCCCGTCGCCCGCGTGCAGCTGGCGCCCGGCGACGCCGTGCTGCTCTACACCGACGGGGTCGTCGAGCAGCCGCGCCTGGACATCGACCTGGGCATCGACCGGCTGCTGGGCGACGCCGAACAGATCCTGCGCGGCGGTGCCGACGGGACGGCGTCCCGGCTCGTGGCCGATCTCGGCTCGGAGTCCGACGACCGCGCCGTCGTCCTCGTCAGCCGCGCCTGAGGTCGCGGCGTGTCGGCCGGTTGGAGCCGGTCGCACGCGGTGTGGCAGCATGACGCTCGCAGCGGCCCGCGCAGGCGGGTCGGCGCACGCGGATGTAGCTCAATGGTAGAGCCCCAGTCTTCCAAACTGGCTACGCGGGTTCGATTCCCGTCATCCGCTCCAAGCGGCCCGCGGGGCCCGTCCCGGCGGGCCCGTCGGGCGGTTTGGCGGGGCGTAGCGTAGTGGCTAGCGCGCCTGCTTTGGGAGCAGGAGACCGCAGGTTCGAGTCCTGTCGCCCCGACCGTCCCCGCCGGGCGGCCCGTCCGCCCGGACCGTGGGATTTCGGACCCGTGTCGCGGGACTTGTAGGCTGCCCCGTGGTCCTGTGCGCCGTCGCGACCCGCTCGCGGTCCCGATGCCGCTGCACCGCACCGCCATCCATCATTCGAACGTAGGAGAACGTCTGTGAAGAGCGCCGTCGAGACCTTGAGCCCCACCCGGGCCAAGCTGACCGTCGAGGTGCCCTTCGAGGAGCTCAAGCCGAGCCTCGACGCGGCGTACAAGAAGATCGCCCAGCAGGTCAACATCCCCGGCTTCCGCCGCGGGAAGGTCCCGCCGCAGATCATCGACCGCCAGGTCGGCCGCGGCGCGGTGCTCGACGAGGCCATCAACGACGTCCTCCCGAAGAAGTACATCGAGGCGCTCCAGGAGAACGACCTCGAGCCGCTGGCCCAGCCCGAGATCGAGATGACCAAGCTCGAGGACAACGTGGTCATCGAGTTCACCGCCGAGGTCGACGTCAAGCCCGAGATCACCCTGCCCGACTACGACGGCATCGCCGCCGAGGTCGAGGACATCGAGGTCACCGACGAGGACGTCGAGGAGCAGACCAAGGCCCTGCGCGAGCGGTTCGCCACCCTCACCGACGTCGAGCGCCCCGCCGCCGAGAACGACTTCGTCGTCCTCGACCTCGTCGCGCTCCAGGACGGCGAGGTCGTCCCCGGCGCCGAGGTCAGCGGCATGAGCTACCAGGTCGGCCGCGGCGGCATGATCGACGGCCTCGACGAGGCCCTGGTCGGCCTGTCGGCCGGCGAGGAGAAGACCTTCTCCAGCCAGCTCGTCGGTGGCGACCTCGTCGGCCAGGACGTCGAGGTCAAGGTCAAGGTCACCCAGGTCCAGGAGCAGGAGCTCCCCGCCTACGACGACGAGTTCGCCCAGCTCGCCTCGGAGTTCGACACCGCCGAGGAGCTCACCGCCGACCTGCGCGAGCGCCTCGGCCGCGGCAAGCGCCTCGAGCAGGCCGCCGCCGCCCGCGACGCCGTCCTCGAGGCCCTGCTCGACAAGGTCGAGATCCCGCTGCCCGAGGGCCTCGTCGCCGACGAGCTCACCGCGCGCCGCCAGAACGTCGAGCAGCAGCTCGCGATGGCCGGCATCACGATGGAGAAGTACCTCGAGGACGAGGGCCAGACCGTCGAGGAGTTCGAGGCCGACCTCGAGCGCCGTGTCCGCGACGCCGTGGCCGCCCAGTTCATCCTCGACGAGGTGGCCAAGAAGGAGGAGTTCGGCGTCGACCAGAACGAGCTCTCCCAGCACCTCGTGCGCCGCGCCCAGCAGTCGGGCCAGGACCCGCAGGAGTTCGCGAACCACATGTTCGCGCACAACCACATCCCCGAGCTCGTGCAGGAGATCTTGCGCGGCAAGGCGCTGGCGGCCATCGTCGAGGGCGCGGTCGTCAAGGACGCCTCCGGCAACGTGGTCGACCTGAAGAACCTGCGCCCCGACGGCACCATCGGCGAGCCCGAGGCCGAGGCGGCCGAGGACGCTGCCGCGGAGACCGAGTCCGTGGACGCCGAGGCTGCCGAGGAGACCACCGAGGCCTGATCGCCTCGCGGTCCCCGCACCGTCCCGACGCCCCGTCGCCCGCTCCGGGTGGCGGGGCGTCGGCGTTGTCACCGTCGCTTCAGTGTACGAATGTGCACTGAAGCGACTATGCTCCCGCCCATGCCCACCGACGCCCCCGGCGCGACCCTGCTCGACGCCGCCTCCCTGCTGTGCGAGGTCGCCGACGAACTGGTGCTGCGCAGCGCCCGCGACACCCACGTCGCCGTCCTCGACCGCGTGCACGGGGTGCAGCGGGCGATCACCCGCGCTCCCGCCGGTCCGGTCGAGCGCGCGCACCGCGGCATCGCCGGCGCGGTCTACGGCGGGGTCGGCCTCGGTCTGCGTGCCGCCTCCCGCGGCCTCGATCGCGCGGCGGCCACCGGTGTCGGTCCGCGGCTCGACGACCGGCCCGAGGGGCGCTTCGTCAGCGCGGCCATCAACGGCCTCATCGGCGACCGGCTGCTGCGCGAGCGCCCGCAGATGGCGATCCCGATGGCGATCCGCCGCGACGGCAGCGACGTCGTCCCGGACGCCGCCGGGCTGGCGCAGGCCTTCCCCGAGGCGACCGGACGGCTCGTCGTCTTCCTCCACGGCCTCTGCGAGAGCGAGACGTTCTGGGAGTCCGGCCGCGACGAGCGCGGCACCACCTACCCCGAGGAGCTCGCGGCCCTGGGCTGGACCCCGGTGCTGCTGCGCGCCAACACCGGACTGCCGCTGCGCGAGAACGGCGTCGCCCTGACCGCGCTGCTGCGCGAGACGGTGGCGGCCTGGCCGGTGCCGGTCACCCGGATCGCCCTGATCGGGCACTCCATGGGCGGTCTCATCATCCGCGCCGCCTCCGCGGTCGCCGCCGAACCGGCCTCGGGGCACACCCCGTGGACCGACCTCGTCAGCGACGTGGTCACCCTGGGGACCCCGCACCTCGGCGCACCGCTGGCCACCGGCGTCGGTCACGGCAGCCGCGGCCTGGGCGTGCTCCCCGAGACCGCCGCCTTCGGTCGCATCCTGGAGTGGCGATCGGCCGGCGTCCGCGACCTCGTGCACGGCCTCGCCGAGGACGTCGCCCCGCTCCCGCATGCGCGCTACCGCCTGGTCGCCGCGACCGTCACCCAGCGGCCCCGTCATCCCGTCGGCCACCTGCTCGGCGACCTCCTGGTGCGTCCGGGCTCGGCCGCGGGCCGCGACCGGCGCGGCCGCACGCTCTTCCCCGACGGCGACGTCCTCGAGGTCGGCGCGGCCCACCACTTCAGCGTGTTGAACCACCCGCGGGTGGCCGAGGCGCTGCGAGACTGGTTGGCATGACCTCCGCCGCCCTCCGCGAACTGCGCGCCGAGACCGTCGTCGACGCCTCCCCGAGCGCGGTGTGGGCCACGCTCACCGACCTCTCCCGCATGGGGGAGTGGAGCCCGGAGACGGTGGCGATGCTGCCCCTGAAGCCCGGCGGTCTGCGGGTCGGACAGTGGTACCTCGGCATCAACCGCCGCAAGGCGTTCGTCTGGCCCACCCGCAACGTGCTCGCGGTCCTCGAGCCCGAGCGCGCCCTCGCCTGGGACACCACCTCCTCGGGCGCGCGGTGGATCTGGGAGCTCGAGGACGCCGGCGAGGGCCGCACCCGCGTCGTCCACCGCCGGCCGGTGCCGGACGGCGTCACCCGGCTCTCGGCGATCGTCGCCCCGCTGCTGCTCGGTGGCGCCGACGGGCATGCCGACGAGCTGGAGGCCGGGATGGCCACGACGCTCGAGCGGCTGCGGCGCGCCGTCGAGCGCTGAGCTGCGCTCGACCGCGCCGGGTCGCACTGCCGCCGCCCCTTCCGCTGTCGGCGAACAGGACCGGGTTCCCTCTGGTTCTGTCCCGGTCACGGGCTAGGGTCGGCGTCGTGAACCAGTACTCGAGCCCTTCGGCGACCGGCTCCACCCTGGGTGGCGGTGGCGGACTCAACGTCCTCGACGACCACATCTACCAGCGGCTCCTGCGCGAGCGCATCGTGTTCCTCGGGTCGGAGGTGCGCGACCAGAACGCCAACGCGATCTGCGCCCAGCTGCTGCTGCTCTCGGCGGAGGACCCCGAGGCCGACATCTTCCTCCACATCAACAGCCCCGGCGGCTCGGTCGATGCGGGTATGGCCATCTACGACACGATGAACTACATCCCCAACGACGTCGCCACCGTGGCGATGGGCCTGGCTGCCTCGATGGGCCAGTTCCTGCTCTGCGCCGGCGCGAAGGGCAAGCGCTACGCCCTCCCGCACGCGCGGATCATGATGCACCAGCCCTCCTCGGGCATGGGCGGCTCGGCCTCCGACATCAAGATCCAGGCCCAGCAGTCGCTGCACATCAAGAAGGTCCTGCTCGACCTCATCGCCGAGCACACCGGCCAGAGCATCGACCAGGTCACCGCCGACGCCGACCGCGACCGGTGGTTCACCGCCGACCAGGCCAAGGAGTACGGCCTGGTCGACAACGTGATCACCAGCGCCCGCGAAGCCGTCGACAACGGCCGCCCCGCCCACACCAACTAAAAGGCGACGACATGAACTACTACATCCCGCAGTGGGAGGAGCGCACGTCGTACGGCTTCCGTCGTATCGACCCCTACGCCAAGCTCTTCGAGGACCGCATCATCTACCTCGGCACCCCGATCTCCGACGACGTCGCGAACGCCGTCATCGCCCAGCTGCTGTGCCTGCAGTCGATGAACCCCGACCAGGACATCAGCATCTACATCAACAGCCCGGGCGGCTCGTTCACCGCGCTGACGGCGATCTACGACACCATCAAGTTCATCAAGCCCGACGTGCAGACGGTGTGCATCGGGCAGGCCGCCTCGGCGGCCGCGATCCTGCTCGCCGCCGGCTCGCCGGGCAAGCGGCTCGCGCTGCCGAACAGCCGTATCCTGATCCACCAGCCCTACACCGAGGGCACCTTCGGCCAGACCTCCGACATCGAGATCCAGGCCAACGAGATCCTGCGGATGCGCGAGCTGCTCGAGACCATGATCAGCGAGCACTCGGGCAAGCCGATCGAGGAGGTCAGCCGCGACATCGAGCGCGACAAGATCCTCACCGCGCAGGGGGCCGTCGAGTACGGCCTCATCGACTCCATCCTGGAGTCACTCAAGACTCCGGCCCTGGTCTGAGCCCATCGGTCCACGCCTCCCGTGTCGCCCGCCCCGCGCGGGCGGCCGGGAGGGTACCGTTTCGAGAGTTTCGTCCCCGTCGACCCGACCCCTCAGCCGAGGAGTCGACCGGCCGATGGTCGTTGTAGTCAGATCCGAGTAGTGGAGGATGTCCCGTGGCACGCATCGGCGATGGCGGTGACCTGCTCAAGTGTTCCTTCTGCGGCAAGTCCCAGAAGCAGGTCAAGAAGCTGATCGCCGGTCCCGGCGTCTACATCTGCGATGAGTGCATCGACCTGTGCAACGAGATCATCGAGGAGGAGCTGAGCGAGGGCTCCGAGGTCTCGCTGGAGGAGCTCCCCAAGCCGCGGGAGATCTTCGAGTTCCTCAACGCCTACGTCATCGGCCAGGAGCAGGCGAAGAAGTCGCTGGCCGTCGCGGTCTACAACCATTACAAGCGCGTCCAGGCCGGCCTCCAGCCGGTCGCCGGCAAGCACTCCAAGGAGGAGTCGGTCGAGGTCGCGAAGTCGAACATCCTCGTCATCGGCCCCACCGGCTGCGGCAAGACCTACCTGGCCCAGACCCTGGCTCGCATGCTCAACGTGCCGTTCGCGATCGCCGACGCCACCGCGCTGACCGAGGCGGGCTACGTCGGTGAGGACGTCGAGAACATCCTCCTCAAGCTCATCCAGGCCGCCGACTACGACGTCAAGAAGGCCGAGACGGGCATCATCTACATCGACGAGATCGACAAGGTGGCCCGCAAGGCCGAGAACCCCTCGATCACCCGCGACGTCTCCGGCGAGGGCGTGCAGCAGGCGCTGCTGAAGATCATCGAGGGCACCACCGCCTCCGTGCCGCCGCAGGGCGGTCGCAAGCACCCGCATCAGGAGTTCATCCAGATCGACACCACGAACATCCTGTTCGTCGTGGGCGGTGCGTTCGCCGGGCTCGAGCACATCATCGAGCAGCGTGTCGGCAAGAAGACCCTCGGCTTCACCGCCGAGGTGCGCGGCCAGGCCGAGCGCGAGGCCGAGGACCTCCTCAGCCACGTGCGGCCCGAGGACCTCACCAAGTTCGGTCTCATCCCCGAGTTCATCGGTCGCCTGCCGCTCATCGCCAGCGTCTCCAAGCTCGATCAGGCCGCGCTCGTGCAGATCCTCACCGAGCCCCGCAACGCCCTGATCAAGCAGTACCAGAAGCTCTTCGAGCTCGACGACGTCCAGCTCGAGTTCACCCCGGACGCCGTCGCCGCGATCGCCGACAAGGCGATGGAGCGCGGCACCGGCGCCCGCGGCCTGCGCGCGATCATCGAGGAGGTCCTCCTCCAGGTGATGTACGACGTGCCGTCGCGCGGCGACATCGCGAAGGTCGTCGTCACGGCGGCCTCCGTGCTCGGCGAGGAGTCGCCGACCCTGGTGCCCCGCGAGGCCGAGTCGAAGAAGAAGAAGTCCGCCTGAGCCTGGCATCACCGACCGCCTGACACGACGGGCCGCACCCCCAGGGGGTGCGGCCCGTCGTGCGTTCCCGGGGCCTGTGGAGGAGCGGATGCGGACGGCGGCGCGTGCTCCTAGCGTGATCGGGTCAGACGCCACTCGGGACGTCAGGAGACCTCGATGTATCTCGCACGCCTCAGCGCACCTCGCCCGTCATCTCGCCGGTCATCCCGCCCGCTGCTCCGCGCAGCCGCGCTGGTCGTCGGCGGCCTGCTCCTGGCGGTCGCGGGCTGTCGGGCCGATCCGCCGTCGTCGCCGACCCGCGCCGCGCCGCCGCGTCCTCTGCCGGTCGCCTGGAGTGTGCGAGCCCAGCCACTCGAGCAACCGACGGCGGTCGCCGGACTCTCCGTCGGCGTCGAGCGCCGTTCCTCCGCACCGCAGCTGGTCGCGCGGGACCCCGCGACCGGACGCATCCGCTGGACGGTGCCCATCGGCCCGGGCTACTCGCCGACGGGCGACGGACTGGGCTGGGCCGTCGCCGGCACCGGGGCCGAGACCCGCATCGCCCTGCTGCGGCCGACCGGCGTGCGCCGCGAGGCCGACCTGGTGATCGTGCGCCCGGCCGACGGCCGTGAAGACGTCGTCCCCGGCAGGACCGTCTTCGACTCCACGCCCTCGAGCTGTCGAGGTGGCGACGAGATCTGCATCCGGGTGCCCGGTGGGTTCCGTGTCGACGGAACGACCGCGGTGCGCACCGCGATCGTCTCTCCGCTGGAACCGCGCGCCGGGTTGCGCTTCGGGAGCAGCCGCCAGACCGACGGCCTCACTCCGGCATCGGGGGAGGATCTCTTCCTCGACGAATCCTCCGGTGAGTTCCAGGAGGCCCTCGTCCGGGTCGTGCACGGCCACACTCGGTGGCGTCGTGACCTCGACGCCGTCTTCGGCGATCACAGCACCGGCCTCTACGGCGCCACGTTCTACCGGGACGGGTCGCTGCTGTGGGGCAGCCTGTCGGTCGGCCTCACGCGCGAGCACGGCCGGCGCGTGCGGGTGATCGACCGCCAACCGATGGCCGGTCTCGACCTGCGCACCGGCGAGACCCTCTGGCAGCAGCGCGGCGTCACCACCTTCTGCTCCCCGGCCTACGTCGACCTGTCCGGGCCCGACGAGGAGACCGACGACACCGACCGCCCGCAGATCCGGTGCCGGGTCTCGGGGACCTTCGTCTCCCGGGGCGGACCGGAGCTGGTGGAGCTGCCCTCGGACCCATTGCGGCTCAGCGTCGAGCCCTTCGACCCCCGCACAGGCGAGTCCGGCGACTGGAGCATCGCGGTCACCCCCGCCTCCGACTTCGCCCGTACCGAGACGCCGTTGCCGCTCGCCGGGGTGGCGGTCGTGGCACTGCCGACCGCGGACGGCATGCGCGTGGTCGACCTGCGCACCGGCGAGCAGCGTCCACCTGCGCCGGGGGAGCGTTTCGTCTGCGAGCGCAGCATCGACCTGCGCCTCCCCGGCGATGAGATCCGCCGTCATGTGGGCGAGCTGCTGCGTGGGTGCGACGCACGGGGACGGCGCCTCGCGGGGCCGTTCCCGGCCGACCTCGTGGCCGCCGCGGTGCCGCGCACCGGCGATGTCCGCATCGTCGCCACCGACACCGGTCTGCAGGCCTTCCGCGACCCGGCCGAACCGGCGTCCTGAGCCCACAGGCACGACGGGCCGCACCCCAGGGGGTGCGGCCCGTCGCGCGTGATCGTGTCCGGTGGGCCGGTGCTCAGGCCTCCGTCGTCGCGGCGAGCTCGACCTCGACCCGCAGCTCCGTGGCGCCCTCCTCGACCTCGAAGGCGAGGTCTCCGGTGATGCGGCCGGTGTTGCGCAGGTCCTGCTCGGCGAGCCGGGCACCGTCGATCAGGGCGGTCGGGCCGACGACCCGGGCGCTGGTGACCTCGGTGCGCATCGAGACCTTGGCCTGCGACTTCGCCCCGCGCAGCCCGATGAGGGCGGCGGCGACGCCGTCCAGAGCCCCGGGGTCGGCGGCTGCGGCGGAGCCGAGATCGAGCTCGTTGGGCCAGGCGGCGTGGTGGATGGAGCCCTCCTGCCACCACGACCAGACCTCCTCGGTCACATAGGGCAGGAAGGGCGCGAGCAGGCGCAGCTGCGCGTGCAGGGCGATCGCGAGGGTGGCCTTGGCCGAGGCGGTCGGCGTGCCGCCGTCCTCGGCGTAGGCGCGCTCCTTGACCAGCTCGAGGTAGTCGTCGCAGAACTCCCAGAAGAACTTCTCGGCCGCCTCCAGCGCGCTGGTGTAGTCGTAGGCCTCGAAGGCGTCGGTGGCCCGACGGATGACGAGCGCGAGCCGGCCGAGTAGGGCGCAGTCGACGGGCTCGGCGACCTCGAAGGCGTTGCACTCCGTGGCGCCGACGCTGCCGAGCACGAACTTGCTCGCGTTGAGCACCTTCATCGCCAGGCGGCGACCGACCTTCATCTGCGACTCGTCGAAGGGGGAGTCCAGGCCGGGGCGCGCCATCGCGGCGCGCCAGCGGACGGCGTCGGCGCCGAACTTGTCGAGGATCTCGGTCGGGACGACGACGTTGCCCTTCGACTTCGACATCTTCTTGCGGTCGGGGTCGACCACGAAGCCGGACACCAGCGCGTGGTGCCAGGGCGCGACGCCGTTCTCGAAGTGGGCGCGCACGACGCGGGCGAACAGCCAGGTGCGGATGATGTCGTGGGCCTGGGTGCACAGGTCCATCGGGAAGACCCGGCCGAAGAGGTCGGGGTCGCTCTCCCAGGCGCCCGCGATGTGCGGGGTGAGGGAGGAGGTGGCCCAGGTGTCCATCACGTCGGGGTCGCCGATGAAGCCGCCCGGCTTGCCGCGCTGGTCCTCGGTGTAGCCGCGCGGGGCGTCGGTCGACGGGTCGACCGGCAGCTCGGCCTCCGCGGGCATGAGCGGGTGGGCGTAGTCGGGCTCGCCCTCGTCGTCGAGGGCGTACCAGACCGGGAAGGGGATGCCGAAGAAGCGCTGGCGCGAGATCAGCCAGTCGCCGTTGAGGCCGCCCACCCAGTTGTCGTAGCGGTGCCACATGTGCTCGGGCACCCAGGTGAGCTCGCGCCCGCGGTCGAGCAGCTCGGTGCGCAGGCCGGCGTCCCGACCGCCGTTGCGGATGTACCACTGGCGGGTCGAGACGATCTCGAGCGGCTTGTCGCCCTTCTCGTAGAAGTTCGCCATGCGCTGGGTCGGCTTCGGCTCGCCGTCGAGGTCGCCGGTCTCGCGCAGCATCGCCACCATCTCCTCGCGCGCGGAGAAGGTGGTCTTGCCGGCCAGGCGCTCGTAGGCGGACGACGCCTGCTCCGAGGAGAGCCACTCGGGGGTCTCGCGGGTGAGCCGGCCGTCGCGGCCGATGACGGTGCGCACCGGCAGCTGCAGCTCGCGCCACCACTGGACGTCGGTGAGGTCGCCGAAGGTGCAGCACATCGCGATGCCGGCGCCCTTGTCCATCTCGGCGGCCGGGTGGGCCAGCACCGGCACCTCGACGCCGAACACGGGGCTGGAGACGGTGGTGCCGAACAGCGGCTGGTAGCGCTCGTCGTCGGGGTGCGCGATGAGCGCCACGACCGAGGGGATCAGCTCGGGGCGGGTGGTCTCGATGTGGACCGGGGTGCCGTCGGGGCGGTGGTAGGCCACGCGGTGGTAGGCGCCGGCGTACTCGCGGGCCTCGAGCTCGGCCTGGGCCACCGCCGTCTGGAAGGTGACGTCCCAGAGGGTCGGCGCCTCCTGGAGGTAGGCCTCGCCGCGGGCGAAGTTGCGCAGGAACGCCCGCTGGCTGACCGTCTGGGCGTCACGCCCGATGGTCGTGTAGGTCGTGTTCCAGTCGACGGAGAGGCCGAGGGTGCGCCACAGCGACTCGAAGACCTTCTCGTCCTCCTCGACCAGCTGCTCGCACAGCGCGACGAAGTTGGGGCGGCTGATCGGGATCTGCTTCTTCGGGTCCGGCTTGGCCGGCGGGGTGAAGTCGGGGTCGTAGGGCAGCGAGGGGTCGCAGCGCACGCCGAAGTAGTTCTGCACCCGGCGCTCGGTCGGCAGGCCGTTGTCGTCCCAGCCCATCGGGTAGAAGACGGCCTTGCCGCGCATCCGCTGGAAGCGCGCGATGACGTCGGTGTGGGTGTAGGAGAACACGTGGCCCACGTGCAGGCTGCCGCTCACGGTCGGCGGCGGGGTGTCGATCGAGTAGACGTTCTCCCGCGGCTGGGTGCGGTCGAAGGCGTAGGTGTCGGCGTCCTTCCACGACTGCGACCACTTGGCCTCCAGGCCCTCGAGGGCCGGCTTCTCCGGTACGACGACGGCGCGGGTGGCGCTCGTCGTCTCGGATGAAGTGGCCGTCGTCTCAGTCATGGAGCGAATCCTAAAGAAGGCGGTACCGGAACGTGAAAGCGGTATCGCCGCAGGTGAGGCGGGATATCCGGTGGTCGTCGCAGCGGGCCGGCCGTTACGGTCGCGCGATGGTCGAGATCGAGCGGTTCACCGACCCCCGTGCCGTGCTCGCCGCGGCGGGCGACCTGCTGGCCGCGGAACCCGTGCTGACGACGGTCACCTCGACGGTGACCCACGGCGCGGTGGGCACCCCGGCTCCGACCGAGCACCCGCGATGGTGGCTCGTAGTGCGCGTCGAGGGGGAGGTCGTCGGAATCGTCATGCGCACGGCTCCCTTCGCGCCGTACCCGGTCTACACGACCCCGCTCCCGGACGACGCGGCGCGCGCTGTGGGGGAGTGGCTGGTGCGCCACGCCCCGGATGTGCGCATCGTCGGGGGTGGTCTGCCGGCTGCCGAGACGATCGCCGGCGTCCTGGCCGGGGCCGCCGGCGTGCAGGTCGAGGGATCGGAGCGGTTGCGTCTCTTCGACCTACCGGCGTTGGTGCCACCGCCGGCCGCGCCGGGTGGACGGCGACTCGCGACGGCGTCCGACCTGGACCTCTGCGCCGCCTGGCTGGCCCGCTTCGACGGCGAGGCGGCCGAGCAGGCGGGCCGGTCCCACCACGGTGAGGGGGAGCTCTCCCGCACCGAGGTCGCCCGGCGGATCGAGGAGCAGCGCACGTGGCTGTGGGAGGTCGACGGCGTCCCGGTGCACCTGACCTCGTTCAACCATCCCGCGCTCGGCGTCGCGCGCATCGGGCCGGTCTACACCCCGCGCGAGCACCGGGGCCACGGCTACGCCGCCTCGTGCGTGGCCGCGGTCTCCGACGATCTGCTCGCCCTCGGTGCGCGGGTGTGCCTGTTCGCCGACGCCGACAACCCGGTCTCCAACGGGGTGTACGTGCGGCTCGGCTACCGCCCGCTCGCGCTGACGGGCCGCTTCGAGCTCGGCCCGATCACCAGGTGAGCACGGCCTTGACCACCGCGCCCGACTCGACGTCGTGCACCGCCTGGTTGATCTCCTCGAACGGATAGGTGCGGATGAGGTCGGCCACCGGGAAGCGGCCCTCGGCGGCCAGGGCCAGCAGCTCGGGGATGGTCTCCTGCGGCACCGACTCGCCCTCGATCGAGCTCATGATGCGCTTGCCGCTCTGGAGCAGGTCGATGGCGTCGATGACGTACTCCTCGGGGCCCAGGCCGAGCGCCACGAGCGTGCCGCGCGGAGCCAGCGCCTGCTGGGCCTGCTTGACCACAGCGGGGACGGCGGTCGTGTCGATCGCGTAGGAGGCCCCGCCGCCGGTGAGCTCCTTGACCTTCTCCACCACGCTCTGCTCCCCGAGGGACGCCGGGTCGACCGGGGTGGCACCGAAGGCGACGGCGGTCTCGAGCCGCGCGGCCAGCAGGTCGACGGCGACGACGTTCTCGACGCCCCGCGCCTTCGCCGCCGCGATGGCGGCCAGGCCGACCGCCCCGACGCCGAAGACGACCAGCGACTCGGTCGGGGTGGGTTGGAGCAGGTTGATCACCGTGCCGGCGCCCGTCTGGAAGCCGCAGCCGTAGGGGGCGACCCGGGTGAGGTCGAGCGACTTGTCGACCACCACGCAGTTGTCGGCGTAGGCGATGGCGTGCCGGCTGAAGCTCGACTGGCCGAAGAACGACCCGAACACCGGCGCGCCGTCCTGGGAGTAGGTCATCGAGCCGTCCATGCGCATGCCCATGTAGTTGAGCAGGAGGCTGGACTCGCAGTAGCCGACCAGGCCCTCGGCGCACTTCGAGCAGGCGCCGCAGTGACGGAAGCTCAACGCCACGTGGTCGCCCACCTCGATGCCGCTGACCGCCGGGCCGACGGCCTCGACCACTCCGGCGCCCTCGTGGCCGAAGACGTTCGGGAACATCTCGGCCGGCAGCATCGTGCGCATCGTCAGGTCGGTGTGGCACAGCCCGGCGGCGACGATGCGCACGAGCACCTCGTCGTCCCGAGGGCCCTCGAGGTCGACCTCGGTGAGGGTGAACGCGCCACCCGGTTCGGTGACCATCGCGACCGTCGTCTTCATGGCCGCACACTAGAACCTGTTGCAGTCCGGGGGTCAAGACCTGCGGCTCCCTAGACTGGGGGCACCATGAGCGACTTCCCCCTCGCCGGCGCCGCCCGGCTCGCCGAGACCATCGACGAGGTCGAGGACGCCCTGCTCTCGCGCTGGCCCGAGACCAAGCTCGAGCCCTCGCTCGACCGCATCGAGGCCTTCACCGATCTCCTCGGCCGCCCGCAGGACGCCTACCCGGTCATCCACCTCACCGGCACCAACGGCAAGACCTCCACGGCCCGCATGATCGAGGCCCTGCTGCTGGCCCTCGATCTGCGCACCGGCCGGTTCACCAGCCCGCACCTCGAGCGCATCAACGAGCGCATCGCCGTCGACGGCGAACCGCTCGACGACGAGGCCTTCGTGCGCGCCTTCAACGACATCGCGCCCTACACCCACCTGGTCGACGCCGAGCAGGAGCACCCGCTCTCCTTCTTCGAGACCGTCGTCGGCATGGCCTACGCCGCCTTCGCCGACGCACCCGTCGAGGTCGGCATCGTCGAGGTCGGCATGGGCGGCTCGTGGGACGCCACCAACGTCATGGACGCCGCCGTCGCGGTCATCACCCCCATCGCCGTCGACCACGCGAAGTACCTCGGCTCCACGCCGGCCGCGATCGCGGTCGAGAAGTCGGGGATCATCAAGGCCGGGTCGATCGCCGTCATCGCCGAGCAGACCCCCGAGGTGGCCGAGGTGCTGCTGGCCCGCGCCGGCGAGGTCGGGGCTCGCGTCGTCCGCGAGGGGCTCGACTTCGGCGTCGTCTCCCGCGTCGCCGCCGTGGGCGGCCAGGTCGTCACGCTCCAGGGCCTGCGCGGCCGCTACGACGAGGTCTTCCTCCCGCTGCACGGTGCCCACCAGGCCCACAACGCCGCCACCGCCCTGGCCGCCGTCGAGGCGTTCCTCGGCGGCGAGGAGCCGCTGGGCGACGAGGTCGTGCGCGCCGGCCTCGGCGCCGCCACCTCGCCGGGGCGCCTGGAGATCGTGCGCCGCAGCCCCACCGTCGTCCTCGACGCCGCCCACAACCCGCACGGTGCGGAGGCCACGGCCGCCGCCCTCGAGGACTCCTTCCGCTTCTCCCCGCTCATCGGCGTCGTCGGCGTCATGGTCGACAAGGACGCCGAGCCGCTGCTCGCCGCGTTCGAGCCCCACCTCGCCCATGTCGTCGTCACCCAGAACTCCACCGAGCGGGCAATGCCGGCCGAGGAGCTGGCGGCGATCGCGGTGGAGGTGTTCGGCGAGGACCGCGTCACCGTCGTCCCCCGCCTGGCCGACGCCCTCGACGCCGCCATGGCGCTCGCCGAGGCCGGCGAGGCGCTCGGCGACCCGATGGGCTCGGGCGCGGTGCTGGTGACCGGTTCGGTCGTGACCGCCGGCCAGGCCCGCACGCTGCTCGTGCGGCGCGACCGGGAGGTGACCGCATGACCGCGGCCGTCCCCGAGCGCGGCGACGTCCCCGAGCACGGCGGCATCTCCGACGCCGAGCGGCGCAAGTCGCCCAAGCGCTCGATGAGCGCGGCCGTGCTGACCCTCGAGGCGATCACGCTGGGCCTGACGACGCCGGTGCTGATCTCCATCGCCGACGTCGACGGCTGGCTGGCGACCCTTGTCGGCGTGGGACTGGCGCTGCTGTGCGTGCTGACCGCCGGCATGCTGCGCGCCGAGTGGGCCTACGGGCTGGGGTGGCTCATCCAGGTGGCGGCCATCGGCCTGGGGTTCCTCATCCCGATGATGTTCTTCCTCGGCGCCGTCTTCGCCGCCCTGTGGTGGGGGGCGGTCTTCCTCGGCGTGAAGATCGAGCGCGAGCGCGCTGCGGCCTTCGCCGCCTTCGACGCCGAGCAGGGGCGGGCATCGGACGATTCCTGAGGCCGCCGCGGCATTCCGCGTGCGGCCGGGCGCCGGCGCCCGCCACGATGGGGGCATGAGCGATCTCCCGCTGCAGCCGACCGCCCGCACCCGGCTCGGGCGCGGGCGACACCACGCGGTCGACGACCGGGCGGCCCTGCATGCGCTGCTCGCCGACGCGCTCGTGGCCCACATCGGCGTCGTCGTCGACGGCCACCCGGTGGTGCTGCCGGCGGCGTACGGCTTCGACCCCGACGGGCCGGACGACGGCGGGTCGCTCTACCTCCACGGCTCGGTCGCGGCCCGCTGGTTGCGGGCCGGTGCCGGCACCGACGTCTGCGTGACCATCACCGAGCTCGACGGCCTGGTCGCGGCCCGCTCGGGCTTCAACCACTCGATGAACTACCGCTCGGCCGTCGTCATCGGCCGGGCCCGCGTGGTCGAGGACGCCGTCGAACGGGCCCGGGCCCTCGATCTGATCGTCGACCAGATGATCGCCGGACGCAGCGCCACCCTGCGCACCCCGACGCGCAAGGAGCTCGCGGCCACGATCGTGCTCGCCGTCCCCCTGCGCGAGGCCTCGCTCAAGGTGAGCGAGGGCGACCCCGAGGACGAGCCGGAGGACGTCGCCGCGGGCGTCTGGGCGGGCGTCGTCCCCGTGTACCGGGTGCTGGGGGAGGCGGTGACCTCCGCCGACGCGGTCGGTCTCGCGGTGCCGGCCCACGTGAGCGCTCGCGCGGGCGGCCCGCGGGATCCCGCGCCGGGTCAGTAGGGTGCGGGCATGACGCAGCGCACCCTCGTCCTCCTCAAGCCCGACGCCGTCCGCCGGGGCCTCGTCGGCGAGATCCTCTCCCGCTACGAGGCGAAGGGCCTGAGCATCGTCGCGCTCGAGCAGCGCACGATCACGGCCGAGCAGGCCGACGCCCACTACGCCGAGCACGTCGAGCGCGACTTCTACCCGCCGCTGCGCGCGTTCGTGACCAGCGGCCCGCTGGTGGCCGTCGTCCTCGAGGGTGACGAGGTCATCGAGGTCGTGCGGGCGCTCAACGGTGCCACCGACGGCCGCAAGGCCGCACCCGGCACGATCCGCGGCGACCTCTCGCTGTCGAACCGCGAGAACCTCGTGCACGGGTCGGACTCCCCGGAGTCGGCCGAGCGCGAGATCGCGCTCTGGTTCCCGGGCCTCTGAGCTCCGTGGAACACCGGTCGGGTGTGACGACCGGATGACGCCCGTGGGTCGGCAGGCGCACGTGGAAGGTCGGGTCGGCCGTCAGGCTGAGGACGCACTGAGAACCCTCTGAGGATCCTCCGGGAGCCGCTAGCGCGACGACCGAGGGTTCGTTGGGCGGACGACCCCGACCCGACCAGGAGTTCCGATGCCCGTTCCTCCCCGTCCGCTGCGCGGACGTCTGACGGCCACCCTCGCCGTCCTCGCCGCCGGTGCCGCGATCGGCGCCGTCCCGGCCACGGCCCACGCCCGCCCGGCCGTCTCGCCGCGCGGGTGGGTGGCCACCGCCACCCGGGCGGTCAGCTACACCGGCAAGCGCCTGGGCGCCACCGCCCCGGCGACGCCCGTGCACGTGACCCTGGCCCTCCAGCCGCACGACACCGCGGCGATGCAGCAGCGGCTCCGCGCGATCTACACCGCCGGCTCGCCGAGCTACCACCACTACCTCACCCCGCGGCAGTGGCGCGCGGACTACGCGCCCAGCCGCGCCGACGTCGCCCGGGTGGCCGACTACCTGCGGGCCGAGGGGTTCACCGACGTCCGGGCCACGGGCAACCGGATGGCCGTCACGGCCACCGGCACGGCGGCTCGCGCCGAGCACGCGTTCGCGACCCGCCTGGTCGACTTCCGGCACGGCACGGACGTCGTGTTCGGCAACGTGACGCCGGCGCAGGTGCCGGCGTCCCTCGCGGGCGTCGTCAGCAGCGTCATCGGCCTCAACGACCTGCCGGTCGACCTCGTGAAGGCCCGTCGGGCCGACGCCGGGTCGCCCAGCTTCAACGGCCTCTACCCGGGCCAGTTCGCCACCACGTACGGCGCCACCGGCACCACCACCGGCCGGTCGGTCGCCGTCGCGCTGCTCACCGAGGGCGACACCGCACCGGTGCTCAAGCAGCTGCGTTTCGCCGAGCAGAAGGAGAAGTCGCCGCGGGTGCCGGTGACCGTGGTGCCGGTCGGCGCCCAGAGCACCGACGCGTCGGGCGCCGAGGAGTTCGACATGGACACCCAGGTCGCCACCATCGCCGCGGGCGGCGTCAAGCACCTCTACCTCTACAACATCGGCGCGCTGCTCGACTCCGAGATCGTCGCCGACTTCGCCACCTTCGTCTCCCAGGACAAGGCCAGCGCGCTCTCGGCCAGCATCGGCGGCTGCGAGTTCAACGCCTACCTCGACGGCTCGGAGGTCTTCAACGACGTCACCATGCAGGAGGCCGCGATGCAGGGCCAGTCGATCTTCGCCTCCAGCGGCGACGAGGGCGACGCCTGCGCGTTCGTGGCGAACCTCGGCGGCCCGGTCGGCGTCCCGCAGGTCGAGTGGCCCGCCTCGGGCACCTTCGACACCGCGGTGGGCGGCACCAGCCTGGTCTCCGACGCCGACGGCAACCGCATCCAGGAGCTCGCCTGGCTCGGCAGCGGTGGCGGCGTCAGCGAGCTGGAGAACCCCGGCTGGTGGACCCAGGACACCGACCCGGCCTTCGACCTCGAGTACGCCACCGGCGGTCGGGCCGTGCCCGACATCGCACTGGACGCCGACCCGAACCTCGCCACCCCGGCCGAGGTCTACGTGGACGGCGCCCCGGTCGGCGTCGGCGGCACGAGCCTCTCCTCCCCGCTGATGCTCGCCTTCTGGGCGCGCATGCAGGCCGCCCACCACGATCGCCTCGGCCTCGCCTCGGTCGCGCTCTACGGCGTCTACGACAAGGTCAACCCCGGCGTGTCCCAGACCGTGCCGACGGTCGGACTCCCGGTCGTCGTCCCGACGCCGAACCCGGCGGCCGTGCCCGGCCTGACCGACATCCAGCTCGGCTCCAACGGCCTCTACCAGGCCACGCCCGGCTACGACCTGGTGACCGGCCTGGGTGCGCCCGACGTCAAGGCGCTCACGGCGGCCCTGAACTGACGGGCTGACGGCTGACCGCTGAGGGGGCCGGGGACGGCGTGGCCGTCCCCGGCCCTCGGTGCGTGCCGGTGCGTGCCGGCGCATGTCGGAATCACCGGTGCACCGGTGACTCCTGCACTTCTCAGGGAAAGCATCCCCTGAGAAGTGACAGTTTCCCCTGGGAAGTCCCTCCGCACCCCGGACGCCGTCGCGACACTCCCGTCACACGCGTCACTCCCGCCCCGGCGTGCCTGCGCCGATCGGGGCGCCTGCGTCCCTAGGCTCGCGGTGGGCCAGGTGGAGGCGTGCGCACGTGGCCCGACTTCCCCGGGTCCGCACGCGTTGTGAGGGGCGCCATGGCCAACAGCTTCCTCGGTCGTGACATGGCCGTCGATCTCGGTACCGCCAACACGCTGGTCTACGCCCGCGGCCGCGGCGTCGTCCTCGACGAGCCGAGCGTCGTCGCGCTCCACACCGCCACCGGCGAGGTCCTGGCCGTCGGCCACGAGGCCAAGCGCATGCTCGGGCGCACCCCCGACGGCATCACCGCCATCCGGCCCCTCAAGGACGGCGTCATCGCCGACTTCGAGGCCACCGAGCAGATGCTGCGCTTCTTCATCCAGCAGGTGCACCGCCGCCGCCACTTCACCAAGCCCCGCATGGTCATCTGCGTGCCCTCCGGCATCACCGCCGTCGAGCAGCGCGCGGTGAAGGAGGCCGGCTACCAGGCCGGCGCCCGCCGGGTCTACATCGTCGAGGAGCCCATGGCCGCGGCCATCGGCGCCGGGCTGCCCGTGCACCAGCCCACCGGCAACATGGTCGTCGACGTGGGTGGCGGCACGACCGAGGTCGCCGTCATCTCCCTCGGTGGCATCGTCACCAGCCTGTCCATCCGCACCGCCGGCGACGACCTCGACGCCGCGATCGTGAACTGGATGAAGAAGGAGTACTCGCTGCTGCTGGGCGAGCGCACCGCCGAGGAGGTCAAGATCACCCTCGGCTCGGCCTTCCCCCAGCGCGACGAGCCCGAGGCCGAGATCCGCGGCCGCGACCTCGTCTCCGGCCTGCCGCGCACGGTCGTCGTCTCGGCCGCCGAGGTGCGCCAGGCGCTCGAGGAGCCGCTGCACGCGATCGTCGACGCCGTCCGCACCACCCTCGACCAGACCCCGCCGGAGCTGGCCGGCGACATCATGGACCGCGGCATCGTGCTCACCGGCGGCGGCGCCCTGCTGCGCGGCCTCGACGAGCGCATCCGCCACGAGACCGGCATGCCGGTGCACATCGCCGAGGAGCCGCTCACCTCCGTCGCCCACGGCGCCGGCAAGTGCGTCGAGGAGTTCGAGGCCCTCCAGCAGGTGCTCGTCAGCGAGGGCCGGCGGTACTGATGACGCTGCTCGACTTCCGCCCCCGCGCCGAGCGCCCGGCCGCGGCGTCCTCGCGCGGACGCCGGTGGGGCGACGACCGCCCGCCCACCCCGCCGCGCTCGCTCATCGTCGCGCTCGTGCTGGCCAGCGCCAGCCTGATGACCCTCGACAAGGCCGGTGCCCTCGACCCGGTACGACACGGCGTGGCGTCGGTCGTCGGGCCGGCCGAGACCGGGGTGTCGACCCTGGTCTCCCCACTCACCGGCCTGCCGTCCTGGGTGCGCACCCAGTCCGGCCTGCGCGACGACGTCGCCAGGCTGGAGGAGGAGAACGCGGCGCTGCGCGCCCAGGTGGCCACCGCCCCGTACGACGCCGCCCGCCTGCGCGAGTACGACGGCCTGGCCGCGCTGGCCGGCGACCTCGGCTACGCGATGGTGCCCGCGCACGTGGTGGCGATGGGTCCTGGCCAGTCGTTCTCCGACACCGTCACGATCGACGCCGGCTCCGACGCCGGCCTGCGCCGCGACCTCACCGTCGTCGCCTCCGGCGGCCTGGTCGGCCGCGTCCTCGACGTCACCCGCACCACCGCCACGGTGCTGCTCATCACCGACGCCGACGCCGTCGTCGGCGGCCGGGTCGCGGCCACGATGGACGTCGGCACGGTGCGCGGCCACGGCGGCATCGGCGCCGAGACCCGCCTCGACCTGCAACTGGTCGACCAGCGCGCCGTCCCCGCGCGCGACGACCTCGTCGTCACCTGGGGCAGCCAGGGGCAGACCGCCGGGCCCTTCGTCGCGGGCGTGCCGATCGGCCGCGTCACCCACGTCTACTCCTCGGTGCGCGAGACCTCCCAGCGCGCCGTCCTCGACCCCTTCGTCGACTTCGGCTCCCTCGACCTCGTCGGCGTCATCGTGCCCACCGGCACCGTCTCCGACCGCGGCGTCATCCAGGCCGACGGCTCGCTGAGCCCGGCCGTGCGCGGGGGAGGGGACGCCCGATGAGCCTCCTGCGCACCGCCGGCATCGCGCTGGCCGTCGTCGTCGCGGCGCTCCTCCAGGTCGCGCTCGTGCCGCATCTCGCGTGGCGCGGCATCGGCCCCGACCTCACGCTCCTCGTCGTCGTCGCGGCCGCGCTCACGTGGGGCGCCCAGAGCGGCATGGTGATGGGCTTCCTGGCCGGCGCGTTCCTCGACCTCGTGCCGCCCTCCGACCACCTCGTCGGACGCTGGGCGCTGGCGTTCGTCGTCGTCGGCTACCTCGCCGGGCGCGTGCGCGCCGAGCTGCCCACCGCCCGTCCGTCCGTGGGTGCCACCCTGGCCACGGTGGCCGCCTGCTCCTTCGTCGGCACCTCGGTGTTCGCCTTCACCGGCATGCTGCTCGGCGACTCCTCGCTCAGCGTGGGCGAGGTGCTCCCGGTCATCGCGGTCGGCGTGGTCTGGGACCTCGCGCTGACCCCGCTCGTCGTCCCGCCGTTGCTGCGCGGCTTCGCCCGGCTCGCGGTGGAGCCCGGACGCCTGCGATGAAGCCGACGGTCGAGAACGCCGGGGCGCGCCGCAGCCGGCTGCGGCTGATCGTGCTCCAGGCACTGGTCTTCTCCCTCTTCGCCACCCTGCTCGGGCGCCTGTACTACCTCCAGGTGATGACGGGGGAGTCCTACAGTGCCCAGGCCGCCTCCCAGTCGGTGCGCGACATCGTCGTCCAGCCGCAGCGCGGCCTCATCGTCGACGACCAGGGCCGACCGCTGGTCACCAACCGCACCTCGTGGGTCGTCTCGATCGACCGCACCACGCTCGGCAAGCTCGGGACGGCGGGCCGCGACCGCGTGCTCGGGCGGCTCGCCGACGTCATCGACGTGCCCGTGCGCCAGGTGCGCGCCCGGCTCCTCGACTGCGGCGCCGCCGAGGCGAAGACCGGGGTGTGCTGGAACGGCTCGCCCTTCCAGCCCGTGCCGGTGGCCGAGGACGTCTCGCAGCGGGTCGCGCTGCGCATCCTCGAGCAGCCCGAGGACTTCCCCTCCGTGGTCGCCGATCAGCAGGCCGTGCGCGACTACCCCAGCCCGTACGGCGTCAACCTGGCCCACGTGCTCGGCTACCTCAGCCCGGTCACCGAGGACGAGCTCAGCGAGGCGGAGAAGGACGGCGACACCTCCCTCAACGGCGCCTCGTCGGTCGGGCGCGCCGGATTGGAGAAGGAGTACGACGAGTGGCTCCGGGGGATGCCCGGCTACCGCTCGGTGGCGGTCGACTCGATGGGTCGCGTGCTCGGCGACGACGGCGAGGTGGCCGCGCGTCCGGGCGACACCCTGGTGACCTCCATCGACGCGAAGGTGCAGTCGGTCGTCGAGAAGCAGATGGCCGAGACCATCGCGACCGCCCGGCGCACCTACGACCCGGTCACCCACAAGAACTACGTCGCCGACTCCGGCGCGGCCGTGGTGATGGAGGCGAAGACCGGTCGCATCGTCGCGATGGCCAGCCAGCCCACCTACGACCCGTCGGTCTGGGTCGGCGGCATCAGCCAGAAGCAGCTGTCCCACCTCTACTCCAAGCAGGCCGACAACCCGCTCCTGGCCCGCGCCACGCAGGGTCAGTTCGCCCCGGGCTCCACCTGGAAGCCGATCATGACCGTCGGCGCGCTCAACAACGGCTTCAGTCCCAGCACCCGCCTCGACTGCTCCAGCAACCTCCAGGTCGGCAGCCGCCTGTTCAAGAACTACGAGTCGGCCAGCTACGGGATGATCGGCTTCGACCGCGCGCTCCAGATCTCCTGCGACACCTTCTTCTACCGGGTCGGCCTCTCGTTCTGGAACAAGTACGGCTCCGACCCGACCGACGTCGACGCCTTGGACCCGCTGGTCGAGGAGGCCAAGGACTTCGGCTTCGGCAGCCCCACCGGCGTCGACCTCCCCGGGGAGGCCGCGGGGCGCATCGCCGACCGCCGCTGGAAGCTCGCCTACTACAAGGCGATGAAGGGCTACTACTGCAAGATCGACGCCGAGAAGAGCGCGCCGAACGACTTCCTGCACGTCTTCGCCCACGAGTTCTGCCTCGAGGGCAACTACTACCGCGCGGGCGACGCCGTGAACTTCTCCATCGGGCAGGGCGACACCCTCGTCACCCCGCTCCAGCTGGCCCGGGCCTACGCCGCGATCTCCAACGGCGGCACGTTGTACGAGCCGCGGGTCGCCAAGGCGATCGTCGGCTCCGACGGCGAGGTGCTCCAGCGCATCGCCCCGAAGGTGGCCGGCCGGTTGAAGGCGTCGGCCGCGAGCCTGCGCTACGTCAACCAGGCGCTGCTGGGCACGCCGAAGACCGGCACGCTCGCCTGGAGGTTCGTCGGCTTCCCGCTCGACCAGGTGCACATCCACGGCAAGACCGGCTCGGCGGAGGTCTACGGCAAGCAGTCGACGTCCTGGATCGCCTCCTACGACGAGAACTACGTCGTGGTGATGATGGTCAGCCAGGCCGGCACCGGCTCGGGCACCTCCGGCCCGGCGGTGCGCGCCATCTGGGAGAGCCTCTACGGCGTCGACGGCGAGAAGGTCGACCCGCGCAAGGCCGCGATCCCCGGCACCACGCCGCCGTCCGGCCTGCCCACCTTCACCCAGGACGGCGCCATCCTGCCGCCCGCCCGCGAGGAGGACTGAACGTTGGCCACCGTCATCGGCCGCGCCGCCCCGGTCGTACGCCAGGGACTGCGCCACCGCAGCACCGCCACCCGGCCCGTGCCGAGCTGGCGCGCGCTCGACTGGCCGCTCCTGCTCGGCGTCCTGGCCCTCACGACTCTCGGCACGCTGCTCGTATGGTCGGCCACCTCGCACCGCACCGATCTCACCGGCGGCGACTCCACGGCCTACCTCGGCAAGGAACTGGTCAACGTCGCCATAGGCCTGCTGCTGCTCGCCGTCGTCCTCGTCGCCGACCATCGCTGGGTGCGGATCGCCGCGCCCCTGGTCTACCTGGCCTCGATCGTCGGTCTCGTGCTCGTGCTGGTGATGGGCTCGACCATCAACGGCTCGCGTTCATGGCTGGTGCTCGGCGGCATGTCGATCCAGCCCTCGGAGTTCGCCAAGCTCGCCGTCATCATCGGGATGGCGCTCGTGCTCGCCGAGCGCGCGGCCGGGCGCTGGCGCGCCACCGTCGGCACCGTGGAGGTGCTGCTGATGCTCGCGGTGGCCGGTGTCCCGGCGCTGCTCATCATCAGCCAGCCCGACCTGGGAACCACCCTCGTGCTCACGGCCACCGTGCTCGGCGTCCTGGCGGCTTCGGGCGCGCCGCGCCGTTGGCTGGCCCTGCTCGGTCTCAGCGGTGTCCTCGCCGCCGTGGCTGCGGTCGTGGGCGGCGTGCTCAAGCCCTACCAGGTCGACCGGTTCCTGGCCTTCCTCAACCCCGACCTCGATCCGCGGGGCGCGGGCTACAACGTCGAGCAGGCCCGCATCGCCGTCGGCAACGGCGGTCTCTTCGGCCAGGGGCTCTTCGGCGGTTCGCAGACCCGGTCGGGGTTCGTGCCCGAGCAGCACACCGACTTCGTCTTCACCGTCGCCGGTGAGGAGCTCGGCCTGGTCGGCGCCGCCGCCCTCATCCTGCTGCTGGGAATCGTCCTGTGGCGTGCGCTGCGCATCGCGGCCCGCACCGACGACGTTTTCGGCCGGGTCGCGGCCGCCGGCATCGCCTGCTGGTTCGGCTTCCAGGCCTTCCAGAACATCGGCATGTGCCTGGGCATCATGCCCGTCACCGGCGTCCCGCTGCCGTTCGTCAGCTACGGCGGCAGCTCGCTGTTCGCCTCGATGCTGGCCGTCGGACTGCTGCAGAACATCCACCTGCGGGCCGCGCTGGTGGCGCGCCGCGGCGTCGCGTACGCCTGAGCTCCCCGCGCGGACGCCGATCAGGGCTTGATCGACAAGAACACGTAGGCGGCGAGCAGCACCAGGTGGACGCCGCCGTTGAGCGGCTTGGAGCGGCCCGGCACCACGGTGAGCACCGAGACGATCACCGACATCGCGAGCAGCACGGTCTGGGTGCCGTCGAGGCCGAGCACGAGCGGGCCGTCGAGCCAGATGCTGGCGATCGCGATGGCGGGGATGGTCAGGCCGATCGAGGCCATGGCCGAGCCGTAGGCGAGGTTGAGGCTGATCTGCACCTTGTCGCGGGCCGCCGCGCGCACGGCCGCGATCGACTCCGGCAGCAGCACCAGCAGCGCGATGACGACGCCGACGAACCCGCCGGGGAACCCGACCGCCGCGACGGCGTCCTCGATGGCCGGCGACTCCACCTTCGCCAGTCCCACGACCGCGATCAGGGCGACGACCAGCAGGCCGAGGGAGATCAGGGCGGTGCGGGTGGACGGTGGATCGGCGTGCCCGTCGCCGTCCTCGTCGACCGGGTCGCGCCCGGGCACGCCGGTGGGGACGGGCAGGAAGAAGTCGCGGTGCCGCACGGTCTGGGTGAAGACGAACATGCCGTACAGCGCCGCCGAGGCGAGCGCGGCGAAGGTCAGCTGGGCGCCGGTGAACTCCGGCCCCTCGGCGCTGGTGGTGAAGGTCGGCAGCACCAGGGTCAGGCCCGCGAGCGTCACGACCGTGGCGAGCGAGGAGCCCGACCCCTCCGCGTTGAAGACCGCCAGGTGGTGGCGCAGGGCGCCGACCACGAGCGCGAGGCCGACGATGCCGTTGAGGGTGATCATCACCGCGGCGAAGACGGTGTCGCGGGCCAGGGTGGCGGTGTCCTTGTCGCTGGTGACCATGAGGGTGACGATCAGCGCCACCTCGATCACCGTCACCGCGACCGCCAGCACGAGCGATCCGTACGGTTCGCCGACCCGGTGGGCGACGACCTCGGCGTGGTGGACGGCGGCGAGCACCGCGCCGATGAGGAAGATCGCGATGAGCGCGTTGACCACGTGACCCGGGTGCCGCCCCCAGCTCGCGGCCAGGACGACGAGGGAGGCCAACGGCATCCAGGTGGTCCAGGTCGCCAGGGCGGTCCAGGGCGGGCGGCTGGTCGTCCTCGCGCTCATGGGCTCACCCTACGGAGGTATGGTTGGTTGCTGATGGCAACCGAATTCGCTCAGGAGCAGTCGGCGGCGCCCGCCGGCGAGTACACGCACGCCCAAGTTCTGACGATCCTCTCGGGCCTCATGCTCGGGATGTTCCTCGGATCCCTCGACCAGACGATCGTGAGCACCTCGATCCGCACCATCGCCGACGACCTCCAGGGGCTGTCGGTGCAGGCGTGGGTGACGACGGCGTACCTGATCGCCTCGACGATCACCACGCCGATCTACGGCAAGCTCGGCGACCTGTACGGCCGCAAGAAGCTGTTCATGTTCGCCATCACGGTCTTCGTGCTCGGCTCGGCGCTGTGCTCCTTCGCCACCTCGATGTACCAGCTCGCGGCGTTCCGCGCCTTCCAGGGCCTGGGCGCCGGTGGTCTGTTCACCCTGGTGCTGGCGATCATCGGCGACATCGTCTCGCCGCGTGAGCGCGCCCGCTACAGCGGCTACTTCATGGCGATGTTCGGCACCTCGAGCGTGCTCGGCCCGGTCATCGGCGGCTTCTTCGCCGGGCGCGACGAACTGCTGTTCATGAGCGGCTGGCGCTGGGTGTTCCTGGTCAACGTGCCGATCGGCATCGTGGCGCTCTTCGTCGTCCTGCGCACCCTGCACGTGCACCACACCCCGCCGGCGCGGCGCATCCGCATCGACTGGTGGGGCGCCGGCACCCTGACGCTGGGCCTGATCCCGCTGCTCACCGTCGCCGAGCAGGGCCGCGTCTGGGGCTGGTCGTCGGGTCGCTCGATCACCTGCTTCGTGATCGCCGCCGTCGGACTGGTCGCCTTCGTGCTCGCCGAGCGCGCGATGGGGGACGACGCCCTCATCCCGCTGCGCATCTTCCGCATCCGCGCCGCGGCGGTCACCATCGCCGCCAGCGTCGTCGTCGGTGCTGCGATGTTCGGCGGCATCATGCTGCTGCCGCTCTACATGCAGATCGTGCACGGCGCCTCGCCGACCGAGTCCGGCTTCCTGATGCTGCCGATGGTCGTCGGCATGATGATCGCCTCCATCAGCGCGGGGCGGCTGATCGGCCGCACCGGCGTCGTCCGGCCCTTCCCGTTGATCGGCACCGCCCTGGTCACGGTCGGGCTGCTCCTGCTCTCCTTCACCACCGCCGACACGGCGCTGCCGTTGGTGATGGCCGCGATGTTCGTGCTCGGCATCGGGCTGGGCAACTGCATGCAACCGCTGCTGCTCATCGTGCAGAGCTCGGTGCCGCCCACCGAGATCGGCGTCGCCACCAGCTCCTCGACGTTCTTCCGCCAGATCGGCGGCACGCTCGGTGTGGCCGTGTTCCTCTCGCTGCTGTTCAGCACCGTCGGCGACAACATCCGCTCGGCGATCGCCAAGGAGAGCACCACCGCGGCCTGGCAGCAGGCCACCGCCGGAGGCCAGGGCCTCGACCCGAGCCTGGCCCAGAAGGTGCAGGACGACTCCTCGATCATCGAGAAGCTCAACCCGGTCATCGCGCACCCGTTCAAGGTCGGCTTCGCCGAGTCGATGGACCTCGTGTTCCTCTGCGCCGCGGGCACCTCGCTGCTGGCCTTCATCGTCGTGTGGTTCATGCCGCAGGTGCGGCTGCGCGACACCTCGGCGTCCGCGGCGCGTGCCGCCGCGCCGGCCGGCGTCCCCGCTGCTCCGCAGGAATGAGCCCGTCGCGACATGGCCCCGTAGAATTGGGGCCATGTCTGCGAGCCTCTTCCCCCAGCTCGAGCCGCTCCTGCCGAGTGTCTCCAAGCCGATCCAGTACGTCGGGGGAGAGCTCAACTCCACAGTGAAGGAGTGGGACTGCGCTCCCGAGGGCGAGACGGTGCGCTGGGTGCTCATGTACCCCGACGCCTACGAGGTCGGCCTGCCCAACCAGGGCGTGCAGATCCTCTACGAAGTGCTCAACGAGCGCGACTGGATCGTCGCCGAGCGCACCTACGCCGTGTGGCCCGACATGGAGAAGGTGCTGCGCGAGAACGGCATCCCGCAGTTCACCGTCGACGCCCACCGCTCGGTGCGCGACTTCGACCTCTTCGGCCTGAGCTTCTCCACCGAGCTCGGCTACACCAACATGCTCAACGCCCTCGATCTGGCGGGCATCCCGCTGCACGCCGTCGACCGCGGTGCCGACGACCCCGTCGTCGTCGCCGGCGGGCATGCCGCCTTCAACCCCGAGCCGATCGCCGACTTCGTCGACGCCGCCGTCCTCGGCGACGGCGAGGAGGTCGTGCTCGCGATCTCCGAGGTCGTGCGGGAGTGGAAGGCCGAGGGCCGGCCGCCCGGGTCGATGCCGAGCCCGCGCGAGGAACTGCTGCGCCGGCTCGCGGCGTCCGGCAACGTCTACGTGCCGCGCTTCTACGACGTCTCCTACGGCCCCGACGGCGCCATCGCCGCCGTCGAGCCGAACGTGCCGGGCATCCCCGAGCGGGTGCGCAAGCACACGCTGATGGACCTCGACGCCTGGCCCTATCCGCGCAAGCCGCTCGTGCCGCTGGCCGAGACCGTGCACGAGCGCTTCAGCGTCGAGATCTTCCGCGGCTGCACCCGCGGCTGCCGCTTCTGCCAGGCCGGCATGATCACCCGCCCGGTGCGCGAGCGCTCGATCGAGACCGTCGGTGCGATGGTCGAGAACGGCATCCGCAAGACCGGCTTCGAGGAGGTCGGCCTTCTCTCGCTCTCCAGCGCCGACCACACCGAGATCGGCGAGATCGCCAGCGGGCTGGCCGACCGCTACGAGGGGTCGAACGTCTCGCTGAGCCTGCCGAGCACCCGCGTCGACGCCTTCAACATCACGCTGGCCAACGAGTTCTCGCGTAACGGACGCCGCTCGGGCCTCACCTTCGCCCCCGAGGGTGGCAGCGAGCGCATGCGCAAGGTGATCAACAAGATGGTCACCGAGGACGACCTCATCCGCACCGTCGCGGCGGCCTACTCGCACGGCTGGCGTCAGGTGAAGCTCTACTTCATGTGCGGCCTGCCCACCGAGACCGACGAGGACGTGCTGCAGATCGCCGAGCTCGCCAAGCGCGTCATCGCCACCGGCCGCGAGGTGTCGGGCCGCAACGACATCCGCTGCACCGTCTCGATCGGCGGCTTCGTGCCCAAGCCGCACACGCCGTTCCAGTGGGCCGCCCAGCTCGACCACGAGACCACCGACGAGCGGCTGCGCAAGCTGCGCGACGACGTCCGCGCCGACAAGCGGTACGGCCGCGCCATCGGTTTCCGCTACCACGACGGCAAGCCCGGCATCGTCGAGGGCCTGCTCTCGCGCGGCGACCGCCGGGTCGGCCGGATCATCGAGGAGGTCTGGCGCGACGGCGGCCGCTTCGACGGCTGGAGCGAGCACTTCTCCTACGACCGCTGGATGGAGTGCGCCGAGCGCGCGCTCGCCGGCACCGGCGTCGACGTCGCCTGGTACACCACCCGCGAGCGCGGCTACGACGAGGTGCTCCCGTGGGACCACCTCGACTCCGGGCTCGACAAGGACTGGCTGTGGGCCGACTGGGAGGACGCCCTCGCCGTCGCCGACGGCTCGGCCGACGTCGAGGTCGAGGACTGCCGCTGGACGCCGTGCTACGACTGCGGCGTGTGCCCGGAGATGGGCACCGAGATCCAGATCGGGCCGACGGGGCAGACGCTGCTGCCGCTCAGCGTGGTCTGAGCTCGAGCGGCTTCACCCAGCGGCGCCACTCCTGCTGCTCGGTGTAGCCGAGGCCCGACCACAGCTGCCGACCGAGGGTGTTGCTGCTCAGCACCATCGCGTCGGCCCGGGTTGCACCGTGCTCGACCAGGGCCTCCTCGGCCGCAGACAGCAGGGCGCGGGCGATGCCCCGACGACGATGCTCGGGATGGACGGCGAGCCGGTAGAGGTGGGCACGCCAGCCGTCCCAGCCGGCGATGATGGAGCCGATCGGGTCGTTCCCGCCCTCCAGGACCGCCAGGAGGCACGCCCCGGGATCGCGCTCGAGGAGTCGCTCGACGGCCTCGCGGGTGTCGACCGGACGGGCGTCGTTCTCGGCGGCGATCTCCCACAGCGCCAGCAGAGTGTCGACGTCGTCGCCGGTGGCGGGTCGGATCAGGAACGGTGTCTCGATCGGGCTCATGCCTCGTCCATGAGGGCCGCGACGCGGTGCTCCCCGCGGACGTCGTCCTCGCCGCGGAGGCCGGCGATGACGCCGGCACGGTCGGCGTCCGAGCGGTTCTGGCTCAGCTTGGCCTTGGCCTCGACCCGCTCGACGGTGATCTCGACCCCGACGATCGCGCGCAGCATGCCGTCGATGAAGCCCGGCGGCGGATCGTCGAGGTCCCAGGGGTCGGTGCGGGGGGACTCGTGGAGCTCGGTGAGCAGTCGCACCGCCTCGCGCACGTCGGCGTCGTCCTCGAGGATCCGCACGGTGCCGGTCAGGTGCACCGAGGTGTAGTTCCACGTCGGGACGACGCGTCCGTGCTCCTGCTTGGTCGGGTACCAGGTCGGCGTCACGTAGGCCTGGGGGCCGTTCACGATGAGCAGCACCCGATCGCCGTCCCGCAGGTGGCTCCAGTGCGGGTTCGCGCGGGCGAAGTGCGCGACGACCCTGCTTCCGTTCCACACGATCGGCAGCAGCGTGGCCGTCGGCACGCCGTCGGAGCCGACGGAGACGAGGTCGGCCGCTCCCGCCGTGCGCACGAACTCCCTGATCCGAGCGTCGTCATCGACGGCGTTCGAGCGGGGTACGTACATGCCAGCACCCTAGGCGGGGAGAAGGCGGTTGTTCGCGCGGATTCCCGGCCCCTACGGTGGCGGGGTGCACCGAGTCTTCGCCGTGCCCGTCGCGGACGTGTGGCCCGCCTACGTGGCCAAGGTCGAGCGCAAGGGCCGTACCCAGGCCGAGTTGATCGAGGTGACCACCTGGTTGACCGGCTTCGACTCCGATGCGCTTCAGCGACACCTCGATGCCGGCACCACCTTCGCCGACTTCTTCGCTGCGGCCACTCTCCCGCCCGAGGTGTCACTGATCACCGGTTCGGTGTGCGGTGTGCGGGTGCAGGAGGTCGAGGACCCGCTCATGCGGAGCATCCGCTACCTCGACAAGCTGGTCGACGAGCTCGCCAAGGGGCGCCCGCTGGAGAAGGTGCTCCGCTCGGCCTGATCCGGCGCGCGCTCAGCCTGGAATCACCGGTGCGTCAGTGCCCGTTCGACGAAGGCGAGCGCCTCGGCGGGGGTGAGTCCCAGGGCAGTCGCCCGGTCGGCGTACTCGCGAGCGGCGGCTCGTGCCTGAGCCTCGGCGTCGTCGCCGCGCACGAACGTGCCCGCCCGCCCTCGGGTGTCGAGCACGCCGTCGGTCTCCAGTTCGCGGTAGGCCCGCGCAACGGTGTTGACGGCGAGGCCCAGCTCCTCGGCGAGTGCGCGGACCGTCGGCATCCGGGTGCCCGCGACCAATGCTCCGGCGTCGACGGCGTCGGCGACCTGACGGCGGATCTGCTCGAACGGCGCCTGGCCGCTGCCGGGGTCGATGACGATCCGCAACGAGGCCATGGCCCCAGCGTAGAGCTGTGCGCTGCCGGTGCTGTGGTCTCAGTCGGGGGCGATGAGGTGGGGGGTGGCGGTGCGGATGGTGAGGGGGGTGGTGGGTCCGGTGATGGTGCGGCTGGTGGGGATGGGGGTCCAGGGTCCGGTGCCGATGCGGTAGCGGCCGGTGTAGGTGGTGTCGACGGAGACGGGGAGGTTGGTGGCGGCTTGGGCGTAGGTGTGGGTGACGTCGTCGTGCCCGGGCCTCGGGTAGGGGTGGCCGGGGCTGGTGGTGGTCTGGGTGGTGTGGTCGCCGTGGTGCCAGGTGTAGCGGGTGGGGGTGGCTTCGATGGTGATGCGCAGGCCGAGGAGGGTGATGGTGCGGGTGGTGGGCTGGGTGTTGGTGGTGTGGAGGATGGTGGGGAGGTTGACCAGGGTGGTGTCGTGGGGCTGGATGGTGACGGTGGAGGCGGGCCAGTCGAGGCGTTGGAAGGCGTGGTCGACGAGGGCGGGGGTGATGGTGGGTGCCACCGCCTGTGCTTCAGCATGGGTGAGGCAGGTGACGGCGTAGCGCTCCCAGGTGATCCCGTCGAGGCTCCGGGCGACATTCGCCAGGAACGTGTTGGGTGGTGCAGCGCAGGTGATGGGGATGACGCAGATGCCGTGGTCGCGGAGCTTGCACTGGAGGGTGTAGCGAATCTGGTAGCGCGGCCCGCTGCTCGACCCGCCCCCGGACCCGTCCTCATTGCACGTCACGCCGACGTCATGGAGTCCGCCGGGGTCGATCCAGCACGTCGACGGGGGATCGGCGGAGGCTGTGGATGTGATCGGCGCGGTCAAAGCCCATGCGAGCATCGACAGGGTCAGGAATCGCCTCATAGGGGGAGCCCGAACAGATTGCGGAGCTTCCATCCATCGCGCTTGATCAGCGTGAGCTGATACTTCCGTAGTCCGCCGTCGAAATGTTGTACCGCGCTTCCCTCTTTGGGCTGGTAATCGGTGGTGCCGAGTCGGCCGGTGACTTCGACGACCACGAACTTCGGATCACTCGGGACGACCTTGACCGCGGTGATCTCCATGCCTTGGTAGTCGATGCTGCCGCCCGCTGCGTAGGCCTGGGAGACGCGTCGGGCGAGGTCATCGCATGGAGCACATTGACTTGTCAGAGCCCGATAGGCGGCGATGTCTCCCGTGTTCTGCATCGCTTCTTCGGTCTCGTTCCACCTGTAGACGAACTGGCGTGCGGTCTCGCCGGGTGGTGCTTGCGGGGGTGCGGTCGTCGGGGTGGGTTCGACGGTCGGGGTGGTGCTGGTGGATGCCGGTGCGGGGGGATCGGCGCTGGCGTCGGAGTCGCCGCCGCAGCCGGTGAGCCCGGCCGTCCCGAGGGCGAGCAGGAGGATGACGAGCGCGGGAACGCGTGTGGGCATGGGGACCTCCCGAGATGAGGTGCCGGAATGCGGCTGCTCGGCAACCTACCCACGCGGGCGCGTCGGGGAAACGCCGTCCGCAGGCCCTGTGGAGAGCGTCCCGGCCCATCCCGGGAGGGATTAGGGCTCGGCGCCGTCAGGTCGGCTGGGTGCGAGCGGCTCGCCGGGAGAGCGCCAGTCCGAGGATCGCCAGGGCGATGAGCAGCGCGAGGTAGACGGCCAGGATCACGGCGGTGGCGATGCGGTGCTCGTGGAGGGAGGCGGGGGTGTAGGCGGCGGCGTCCGACGCATCGGTCACGAGGCCGGTGATCAGCACCCACAGACCCACGCCGATCCAGGGGAGGTCGAGGAGCAGCACCGTCGTCCAGGAGACTCCGCGGATCGCCGCGACGACCAAGCCGACCAGTGTCAGCAGCGCAGGAATCGTGCCCACCAGCGCCAGCAGCATCAGGTAGGGCGCGACGCCGGTGCCGAAGAGCTCACCCGACCGGTCGTAGTCGGGTCGGTACACGAGGCGGCTCTGGAGCGGCCCCTCGCAGCCGGTGCTCGCCGCGAGCGTCACGAGCGGCACCCCGAGCAGGAGGGTGAGGGACGCCGTCCGATCGAGTCCGTACATGGGGGTCCGTCCCTGGGATCGAGGAGTGGGCCGCTGCTGTCCGCAGCAGCGTTCCCAGTCTTCGGCCCGCGGCCGGTCGCCGCCTGAGTGCGCCTACTCAGATCCTCGGCCCGGAGGACAGGTCGACCTACGTAGTGTGACGTTCTGCAGGTGAACTGGGCGATTTCGGCTGCAGAACGTCACACCAGCGAAAGTTTCGGCGGTCAGCCGCTGAAACTTCCGGCGGTCACCCGCCGAAACCTCCCTACGTCCCTGTCCCCGACCCGTCGGAGGACGACCCGCCGGCGGGGGAGTCGACCGAGTCGGTGATCTTCTTCCCGTCGCTGCGGTGGACGACGCAGGCGAGGGTGTCGCCGGCGTCGGGGCTCTTGCGGTCGGTCAGCAGCAGCGGCTCGAGGCCGGGCCGGGAGAGGTAGGAGACGATCGCCTCGTCCTGGCCGATCTCGCGGGCGCACAGGGCGCCGCCCGCGTCCTCGCTGTCGGCGTAGGCGCGCGCCTCGGAGGCGGAGAGGGTGACGGTGGCGAGCACCTGGCCGTCGTGCGGGTCCGAGCAGTCGACGATGGTGAGGTTGCGGAAGGAGCGGTCGGCGTCGAGGCCGTCGAAGCACTGCCGGGTCTCGAGGTCGTTGACGTTCTTGTAGCTGCTGGCCACCACCGCGATGCCGACGATCACGAGCGTGGTCGCGACCAGCATGATCGGGGCCACGATCAGGGCGCCGATCGCCAGCCCCTTGCCGTGGTTGCGACCGTCCTTGCCGCGGCGCAGCACGATGATCGCCAGCACGATCGCCACGATCGGCAGGATCGGGATGCACACCAGGAACGAGAAGACCATCGCGGTGATGGCCATCCCCTTGGACGGCGGCAGCTCGGTGGGTCCGCCGTACGCCGGGCCGTAGGGGGTCGCGGGCGGCATCGGCGCGCCGTACGGCTGCTGGGCGTAGCCCGCCGGAGGCGGCGGCGCGTAGGGGTTCTGCGGGTCGGGGGTGTACGGCGGCGGGGTCGGCGCGCCGTAGGCGGGCTGACCCGGCGGGGCCGGAGCGGGAGGAGGCGTCGGCGAGGTGTAGTCGGGGCCGCCGCCGGTCGACGTCCCGTAGTCGGGGGCGCCACCCCCGGTCGGGGTCCCGTAGTCGGGCTCGCTGCTCGGCTGGCCGGGCTCGCGCGGGTCCTCAGGCGTCTGGCTCACGCGGGCAGCCTACGGGGCGATCGCCCGCGCGCTGTCGGCGCTCGCCGCCAGGATGGGATCATGGCCGCACCCGTCCGCGTCGACGACGACGAACGCCGCGCCCGCATCGGCGTCCGGCATGCCCTGGCGCAGCGCGTCGGCGATCCGGTCGAGGCCACCCGGGCCGTCGGCGTCCTGCATGCCACCGAGCCCGCCACGGTCTACCTCTCCCTCCACGCGCGCGTCGACGGGCTCGCCCTCGACGACGTCGACCGCGTGCTCTACCGCGATCGCAGCCTCGTCAAGCAGCTCGCGATGCGCCGCACCCTCTTCTGCTTCCCCCGCGACCTCCTCCCCGCGGCGTGGGGCAGCGCCTCGCAGCGGGTCCTGGCGGCGGAATCGGCGCGCATCGCCAAGGACGTCGAACTGGCCGGCCAACCTGACGGCGTCGCCTGGCTCGGCGCCGTCCGTGGTCGCATCCTCGCCGAGCTCGACACCGCCCCCGACGGCCTCACCGCCGTCGAGGTGCGCGAGCGGGTGCCCGAGATCGACCTGCTCGGCGTCGGCCGCGGGCGCGTCATGACCAACCTCGGGCTCTCCGCAGAGGTGATGCGCGGCGAGAACACCCAGCACTGGCGGGTGTTCCGGCCCCGATGGACCCTCGCGCACCGCTGGCTGGGCGAACAGCCTGCGGCCCTGACGGAACGCGAGGGCTACCGCCTGCTCGTGCACCGCTGGCTCGAGCGGTTCGGTCCCGGCACCGAGGAGGACATCGTGTGGTGGCTGGGTGCCACGAAGGGCATCGTGCGCACGGCGCTGGCCGACCTCGGCGCCGTCGCGGTGACCACGGCCGAAGGCCCCGGGTGGCTGCTGCCCGACGACCCGCTGCTCGACGGCGCCCGCACCGACGTCGGCCCGTGGGCGGCGCTCCTGCCCGTCCTCGACCCCTCGATCATGGGCTGGCGGCACCGCGCGTTCCACCTCGGCAGCCACGGCCTGGCCCTCTTCGACCGCAACGGCAACGCCGGCACCACCGCGTGGTGGAACGGGCGCGTGGTCGGCTGCTGGGTGCAGGACGACGCCGGCGTCGTCGAGGTCCGGCCCCTCGAACGCCTCCCGCAGGACGCCGCCACCGCGCTGCGGGCCGAGGCGGCCCGCCTCACCGCCTGGCTCGACGGCGTCCGCGTCGGCACCGTGTACCCCTCGCCGGCGATGCGCGCCGACCCCGCCGACCTCCCTTACCCTGTGCTCCGTGCGTGAGCAGCCCGAGCAGCAGGCCCCACCCGTCCAGCGGCTGCGGATCCGCTACGCCAAGCGCGGCCGGCTGCGCTTCACCAGCCACCGCGACTTCAGTCGGGCCTTCGAGCGGGCCGTCTTCCGTGCTCGCCTGCCCATGTCCTACTCCTCGGGCTTCAACCCGCACCCGCGCATCTCCTACGCCGGCGCTGCCCCCACGGGGTCGGCCAGCGAGGCCGAGTACCTCGAGATCGCGCTCGCGCAGATCGTCGACCCCGCCGTCGTCCACGCGGAGTTGGAGGAGGCGCTGCCGCCGGGCCTCGACGTCCTCGAGGTCGTCGTCTCGCCCGGCGGTTCGCTGGCCGACCGGCTGGAGGCGAGCCGCTGGGAGATCCGCATTGCGGGGGAGGCCGAGGCGGCCCGGGCCGCCGTCGCGACCTTCCTCGCCGCCGCGGAGGTGCCGGTCGAGCGGATGACGAAGAAGGGCCTGCGCACCTTCGACTGCCGCCGTGCCGTCGTCGCGCTCGAGGTGCGCGAGGATGCCGGCGCCGTCCTCGACGTCGTGCTGCGTCACGGCGTGCCGGCGGTCCGCCCCGACGACGTCCTGCGCGGCCTGGCCGAGGTGGCCGGTCTCGACGCCGGTGCGGCCCCTCTGATGACCCGCCTGGCCCAGGGTCCCCTCACCGCCGACGGTCGCGTCGAAGACCCGTTGCGGGCGTGATGTGCGATACTCGCCGTGATCGGACACCGCGGCGACGCGGCTGACCGATCCGACGACGTTCTCGCTCGCCTCACCGGAGGAGGGCACACCGGACGCTCGTCGTCGCCGGACCGCGACGCGGCCGGCGGGCCCGGTGACAGCGGGTCCGCCACGAACCCCCCGGGGGATCAGGCCCAGCGACCGCGGTGAGCGACGGCCTGCGTGCAGTGACGGACACGGGGAGTGTCGTCGCCGACCACAGGCTTAGCGTGACCGCCCGCACCGCGGGTGCACGTGTGACAGGACCCGGCCGCGCCGGGACCGAGGAGCATCCCAATGCCCGACGAGAACCAGGTCGAGGCGCCCGCCTCGACCACCGCCGCCGAGACCGCTGCCGACCAGGCATCGAGCGAGGCGGCCCCCCAGGCCGCCAAGAAGAGCGCCGCCAAGAAGTCCGCCGCGAAGGCCCCGGCGAAGAAGGCGGCCGCCAAGAAGACGACGGCGAAGAAGACCTCCACCAAGAAGGCGGCCGCTGCGCCGTCGGCCGACGATCAGCTGCCGCTCGACCCGCCGGCGGCCGAAGCCGCCGAGGCGCCTGCCGAGGCGCCCGCGAAGAAGACGGCCGCGAAGCGCGCCCCGCGCAAGAAGGCCGCGCCCGCTCCTGCCGCGACCGACACCGCGACCGACGCCACGACCGACACCCCGGTCGACGCTCCCGCCGAGGCCGCCGAGGCCGCTGAGGAGGCGACGCCGGCGAAGAAGACGACCGCGAGGAAGACGGCTGCCAAGAAGGCGCCGGCCGCGAAGAAGACGGCTGCCAAGAAGAGCGCCGCGACGAAGGCCGCGGCTGACCCGGTCGACACGGCTGCCACGGTCGACGCGGCCGACGCCGACCCGAGCACGGCGACGGACGCTGCCGCGCCGTCGGCGACCGCCGTCCTCTTCCAGGCGCCCCAGGCCACCACGACGACCCGCACCCGCCGCACCCGCGCGAAGGTCGTCGAGGAGGCCGCGCCCGTCGAGGAGGAGACCTCCGAGGAGGAGACCGAGGAGCTCGACCCCGAGGCCGCCGCCGAGGCCGCCGCCACGACCGAGCAGCCCGAGGACGCCGAGGACGCCGACGACGCCGAGGACGGCGAGGAGTCCGACGACGCCGAGGACGCCGAGGACGCCGACGGCACCCGACCGCGCCGCCGCCGTCGTCGTGGCGGCCGCCGTCGCCGCAAGTCGGGCGGCGCTGGTGAGAGCGCCGACGCCGAGGCGACCGACGCCGAGGGCGCCGAGCCCGCCGACGGTGCCGAGGGCGCCGAGTCCGCGTCGACCGAGGACGACGCCGAGGCCGAGTCCGACGACGCCGTCGAGGGCGAGTCCGCCGAGGGCGGCTCCAGCTCGCGCCGACGTCGCCGTCGTCGTCGCTCGGGCGACGCGGGTGACGACTCCGCCGACGACCCCGAGAACACCGTCACCCGGGTCCGCTCGGCCCGCTCGGCCGAGGACCAGATCACCGCCGTCAGCGGCTCGACCCGCCTGGAGGCGAAGAAGCAGCGCCGCCGCGAGGGCCGCGAGGCCGGACGCCGTCGTGCCCCGATCGTGAGCGAGGCCGAGTTCCTCGCCCGCCGCGAGTCGGTCGAGCGGGTGATGGTCGTGCGTCAGCGCGGCGACCTCACCCAGATCGGCGTTCTGGAGGACAAGGTGCTCGTCGAGCACTACGTCGCGCGGGAGTCCCAGACCAGCCTCATCGGCAACGTCTACCTCGGTCGCGTGCAGAACGTGCTGCCCTCGATGGAGGCGGCGTTCGTCGACATCGGCAAGGGCCGCAACGCCGTCCTGTACGCCGGCGAGGTCAACTGGCAGGCGCTGGGCCACAAGGAGGGCCAGCCCCGCAAGATCGAGTCGGTGCTCTCCTCGGGCCAGCCGGTGCTGGTGCAGGTCACCAAGGACCCCATCGGCCACAAGGGCGCCCGCCTCACCAGCCAGGTCAGCCTGGCGGGCCGCTTCCTGGTCTACGTGCCCGACGGCACCACCAGCGGCATCTCCCGCAAGCTCCCCGACACCGAGCGCGCGCGCCTGAAGTCCCTGCTCAAGGAGATCGTCCCCGACACCGCCGGCGTCATCGTGCGCACGGCCGCCGAGGGCGCCTCGGAGGAGGAGCTGACCCGCGACGTCGAGCGGCTCAAGGCCCGCTGGGAGGACATCGAGTCCAAGGCCAAGGGCAACGCTCCGCAGCTGCTCTACGGCGAGCCCGACCTCACCCTCAAGGTCGTCCGCGACCTGTTCACCGAGGACTTCACCAAGCTCGTCGTCGAGGGCGACGACGCCTGGCAGACCGTGTCGTCCTACGTCGAGCACGTCGCCCCCGACCTGGTGGAGCGGCTCGAGCGCTTCGAGCCCGCCACCGAGGGCCGCGACGCCGGCAGGGACTCCTTCGGCGCGTACCGCATCGAGGAGCAGATCGCGAAGGGCCTCGACCGCAAGGTCTGGCTGCCCTCGGGCGGCTCGCTGGTCATCGACCGCACCGAGGCGATGACGGTCGTCGACGTCAACACCGGCAAGTTCACCGGCTCCGGGGGCAACCTGGAGGAGACGGTCACCAAGAACAACCTCGAGGCCGCCGAGGAGATCGTGCGCCAGCTGCGGCTACGCGACATCGGCGGCATCATCGTCGTCGACTTCATCGACATGGTGCTGGAGTCCAACCGCGACCTCGTTCTGCGGCGCCTGGTCGAGTGTCTGGGCCGCGACCGCACCCGGCACCAGGTCGCCGAGGTCACCTCGCTCGGCCTGGTGCAGATGACCCGCAAGCGCATCGGCACCGGCCTGCTGGAGGCGTTCTCGGAGAACTGCGACGCCTGCCACGGCCGCGGCGTGGTCATCCACGAGCACCCCGTCGACCCCAAGCGCGGCGGTGCCGCCGGGGGCGAGGAGGAGCCGCGCCGCAGCTCCCGCCGCTCCCGCGGCGGCCGCGGCCGGGGCGAGGACGACGCCCAGGCCAAGCCGGCTCCCCAGAGCCAGCCGGCCCCGCCCACGCCCAAGGACGTCGCGGCCAAGGCGCGTCCGGACGCCGAGTCCGTCGCCGAGCAGCCCGCCGAGCCCTCCGTCGAGCCCTCCGTCGAGCCCGAGACGCCGGTCGTGGAGCCGGTGATCGGCACCGCCGAGCCGGTGAGCGAGCCCGTCGTCGAGCCCGTGATCGAGCCCGTGGTCGAGCCCGTCATCGAGGTGTCTGCAGAGGTCGAGGCGGCGCCCGAGCAGCCCTCCGAGCCTGCGCCCGAGCAGCCGGAGCAGCCCGCCGAGCCCGCGGCCCCGCGCGTCGTGACCCGCACCCGTCGGGCCGCCACCCGCCCGGCCGGCCAGCCGGCCTCGGGGGCCGTGGCTGCCATCGTGGTGACCCCGGCCGCGACCCCGGCCACGCCGGAGTCGGCGTCCGCGGAGGCTGCCGAGACGCCGGCGGCCCCTGCGGCGCCGGCGCCCACCGTCACCACCCGCACCCGCTCCAGCCGGCGCGCGAGCACGGGCGGCGCGGCTGCGGAGACCCCGACCGAGGCCCCCGAGCCGGCGGCCGAGCACGTCCCGATCAAGAAGAAGGGCACGCGCAAGCGCTGAGCCCGATCCAGCGCCATCGGGCCGGCTCCCGCCGCGTTTTGCAGGGGACCGGCCCGGTTGCGTAGGATGAACCCTCGTTGTGTCACGCAGGCGCGCCCTCTTCTCGGCGGCGCTGCGCGGCGCACCTCGAGCGAAGACGAGAGGGCGCATGCCCTCCCGACGTAGAAGAACCCGACGAAGGAGACCGCGGTGTACGCGATCGTGCGCGCAGGCGCCAAGCAGCAGAAGGTTGCCGTGGGCGACGTCATCGAGATCGACAAGGTCTCGACCCCGGTCGGCGACACCCTGACCCTTCCCGTCGTCCTCGCGGTCGACGGCGAGTCGGTCACCAGCACCGGCCTGGACAAGGCGTCGGTCACGGTCGAGGTCCTCGGCGCCACCAAGGGCCCGAAGATCATCATCCAGAAGTACAAGAACAAGACCGGCTACAAGAAGCGCCAGGGTCACCGCCAGAAGTACACCCAGGTCAAGGTCACCGACATCTCGCTCTGAGCCTCGGCTCGCAGCGTCGGCACACCGATCCGCACTCCCGCTCTCCAGACTCACGAGGACTGAACCATGGCTCACAAGAAGGGCGCCGCGTCCACCAAGAACGGCCGCGACTCCAACGCTCAGCGCCTGGGCGTCAAGCGCTACGGCGGTCAGCTCGTCAACGCCGGCGAGATCATCGTCCGCCAGCGCGGCACCCACTTCCACCCCGGTTCGGGTGTGGGCCGTGGCGGTGACGACACCCTGTTCGCCCTGCAGGCCGGCGCGGTGCAGTTCGGCACCCGTCGCGGCCGCCGGGTCGTCAACATCATCCCGGGCGAGTGATCTGACGCTCGTCTCCCGGCCGGCAACGGCCAGCTCACGCAAGGGCGTCCCGACTCGGGGCGCCCTTCGTGTTTCCTCCACTCGAAGCGAAGGACCACCATGGCAGTACCCACGTTCGTCGACCAGGTGACGCTGCACATCAGCGCCGGTCGCGGCGGCAACGGCGTGGCCTCGGTCCACCGCGAGAAGTTCAAGCCGCTGGGAGGCCCCGACGGCGGCAACGGCGGCCCCGGCGGCTCGGTGATCCTGCGCGTCGACCCCGACGTCACCACCCTGCTCGACTACCACCACAGCCCGCACCGCAAGGCCGAGCACGGCGGCCACGGCGCCGGTTCGATGCGCAACGGCGCGCACGGCTCCGACCTCGTCCTGCCCGTCCCCGACGGCACCCTGGTGCGCACCAAGGACGGCGAGGTGCTCGCCGACATGGTCGGGGCCGGCACCGAGCTGGTCATCGCCCAGGGCGGCCGCGGCGGCCTCGGCAACGCCGCGCTGGCCTCCGCCAAGCGCAAGGCCCCCGGCTTCGCCCTGCTCGGCGAGCCCGGCGAGGAGCTCGAGATCGTCCTCGAGCTCAAGGTCGTGGCCGACATCGGTCTGGTCGGCTTCCCCAGCGCCGGCAAGTCGAGCCTGATCGCCGCGATCTCCCGGGCCCGCCCCAAGATCGCCGACTACCCGTTCACGACGCTGGTGCCCAACCTCGGCGTCGTCACCGCCGGTGACACCACCTTCACCGTCGCCGACGTCCCCGGCCTCATCGAGGGCGCCAGCGAGGGTCGCGGCCTGGGCCACGACTTCCTGCGCCACATCGAGCGCTGCGCCGCGCTCGTCCACGTCATCGACACCGCCACCATCGAGCCCGGCCGCAACCCGGTCGACGACCTCGACATCATCGAGAACGAGCTTGCGCGCTACGGCGGACTGGAGGACCGGCCCCGCCTGGTGGCGCTGAACAAGGTCGACGTGCCCGACGGCAGCGACATCGCCGACATGGTCCTCGACGACCTCCGCGAGCGCGGTCTGCGGGTCTTCCCCGTCTCGGCGGCCTCCGGCGCCGGCACGCGGGAGCTGATCTTCGCGATGGCCGAGATCGTCACCGCCGCCCGCGCGGCCCGCCCGGTCGCCGAGACCACCCGCATCGTCCTGCGCCCGCGCGCCGTCGACGGCGGCGACGACTTCACCGTCACCCGCGACGGCGAGGGCTGGCGCGTGCGCGGCGAGAAGCCCGAGCGCTGGATCCGCCAGACCGACTTCTCCAACGACGAGGCCGTCGGCTTCCTCGCCGACCGCCTCAACCGGCTCGGCGTCGAGACCGCGCTCGTCAAGGCCGGCGCCGTCGAGGGCGACCCGGTCTTCATCGGCCACCCCGACAACTCCGTCGTCTTCGACTTCCGGCCCTCCATCGACGCCGGCGTCGAGATGCTCGGACGCCGGGGCGAGGACCAGCGCTTCGACGACCAGCGCCCCGCGGCCCGCCGCCGTCGCGCGATCGAGGAGAACATGGACGACCGCGCCGAGAACGAGACCCGTGCCGACGTCGCCCGCCGCATCGACCAGCCCGACATCTACGGGCCGACGTCCTACGAGATCGGCTCGGCCGAGGACCCCGACTGGGCGGAGGACGACCCGGGGGAGCAGGGGTGACCACACGGCGTCCCGAGGTCGCCGCGGCCCGCCGCATCGTCGTCAAGGTCGGCTCCTCCTCGCTTACCACCGCCGCCGGCGGCCTCGACCCCGACCGCATCTCGGGCCTGGTCGACCAGCTCGCCGCCGTCCGGGCGCGCGGCGCCGAGGTCGTCCTGGTCTCCTCCGGCGCCATCGCCGCCGGCCTGGCCCCGCTCCAGCTGCGCAAGCGGCCGAAGGCGCTGGCCGCCCAGCAGGCGGCCGCCTCGGTCGGGCAGGGGCTGCTGGTGCACCGCTACACCGAGGAGTTGCGCCGCCACGGCCTCATCGCCGGCCAGGTGCTGCTCACCGTCGACGACGTCACCCGGCGCTCGCACTACCGCAACGCCTACCAGACCTTCGCCAAGCTGCTCGAGCTCGGCGTGCTGCCGATCGTCAACGAGAACGACACCGTGGCCACCTCCGAGATCCGGTTCGGCGACAACGACCGGCTCGCTGCCCTGGTGGCCCACCTCGTGCAGGCCGACCTGCTCGTGCTGCTCTCCGACGTCGACGGACTCTACGACGGCCCGCCGAGTCGACCGGGTACGCGGCTGCTCTCCGACGTCCGCGGCGAGGCCGACCTGGCCGACGTCGCGATCGGTTCGATCGGTGCCGCGGGGGTCGGCACCGGCGGCATGGTCACCAAGGTCGAGGCCGCCCGCATCGCCACGGGCGCGGGCATCCCGGTCGTGCTGACCTCGGCCGACAACGCGGCGGCCGCGCTGGCCGCCGAGCCGGTCGGCACCCTGTTCCACGTCACCGGCAAGCGTCGTCCCACGCGGCTGCTGTGGCTCGCCCACGCCACCGACGCCAAGGGGGCCCTGCACCTCGACGCCGGAGCCGTGCGCGCCCTCACCGAGCGTCGTGCCTCCCTGCTGGCCGCGGGCGTGACCGCGGTGTCGGGGGAGTTCCACGCCGGCGACCCCGTCGACCTGGTCGGTCCCGACGAGCGGGTCGTGGCCCGCGGTCTGGTCAACTTCGACGCCGCCGAGCTGCCGGCCCTGCTCGGCCGCTCCTCCCACGACCTCAAGCGCGAGCTCGGCGCGGCCTACGAGCGCGAGGTCGTGCACCGCGACGACCTCGTCGTGCTCTGAGTCGTCCTCCGAGTCGGCCTGCGACCCGCGGGGGTCAGCCGCCCACGGGCCGCGCGCCCGGTTGCCGTCCCGTCGCCCGGGTGCGTCGCCGCGCGTCGATCGCGTAGGTCCAGTTGCGTTCGCCCAGCCCGCCGAGCAGGTACATCGGCGCCAGGCCGTAGTACTCCCCGCGGGAGCGCTCCGACCAGGCCCGGGCGTCGGGGGAGCGGGTCTTGTGGAAGTTCACCATGTAGCCGCCCTCGAAGAGCCGGACGACGGTGAAGCCGCCCGGGTACTCCTTGACCGCGCCGCCCTCGAAGTAGGGCACATCGCCGGTCTCGACGTTGCGCGAGAGGTTGGTGCGGTGGGTGTGCCCGGCGTACACCCCGGCCACGTTGTCGTGGCGCCCGAGCAGCTCCCGGAAGGTGCGGGCCTGGTCCTGCGGCAGGCCGCCGCCCAGCGGCGGGATCGCGGTGAGGGACGCCGTCGCGCTCGCCGGGTGGTGGAAGAGGGGGATCGTCACGTCGCCGCGGCCGAGCTCGGCCTCGAGGTAGGCGAGCTCGGAGTCGCGCAGCACCCCGGTCGAGACGCCGTCGTTGGAGTCGAGACCGACGAAGCGGTACCGCGCCTTCGCCGTCCCCACGGCCACCGAGAAGTGCTGGGTGCCGCGCTCGAATCCGGCGTGGAAGTGCTCCTCGAACCGGTCGACCAGGCCGCGGTGCGCGCCGAGGTCGCGGATGCGGTCGTGGTTGCCACGGGTGACGAAGTAGCGCGGCGCGTCGCCGGGCCGGATGAGGTCGTCGCGGCGGCGCGGGTCCAGGCCCAGGGTGCCGAAGGAGTCCAGGGTGCTGCGGCACTCCCGCAGCGCCGCGGTCTCGGCGGCGTTGGAGAGGTCGCCGTTCGCCAGCAGCACCGTGCAGCCCAGGCGCCGGGCGTCGGCCACCGCGCCGCGGCCCATGAAGCGCCAGTAGGGGTGGTCGGGGTCGACCGGGAACCCGGCCGGGACGCCGCCACCGGGCAGCGAGCTGTCGCTGTAGGCGAGTCCGGCCACCTGCTCGCCGAAGTGGAGGTCGTTGAGCCAGGCCACGCGGGCGATCTCGCGTCCCGGTGGCGGGGTCAGGGTGGTGAAGGTCGCCGGCGCCGGGCCGCTGGTCAGCTCGGTGGGCGTCGGCAGGCCGGGCAGCGCCGGCAGCCCGCCGCTCTCGGCGCGCCAGTAATACGTCGTCCGCGGGCGCAGGTTGCGGATCTCGATGTAGTGGTAGGCGGTGCGCCCGGACGCCGCGATCGGCACCCAGGTGCGCGGGTCGGGGGAGGTGCCGATGAGCACGCGGCCGTCGGCCTGCACCGGCCGCGGTCGGCCGAACTCGTCGAGGTCGCCGGGGTCGCCGGTGAACCAGGTGATGGTGGCCGTCGTGTCGGTGACCGTCACCAGTTCCAGCTGCATCGGGATGGCCAGCCCCGTCGGCGCGGCCTCGGCGGCGAGGCTCCAGCCGTCGGCCATGATCGCCGCGGCCGGGAAGGTGGCGCCCACGAGTGCGCCGTAGCGCATCAACTGGCGTCGGGAGAGGGTCGTCTGGCACACGCGAGCATGGGTAGCCCATCGAGGCCACCGCGCGGTGGCGCCGCGACGGCGCCCGGGTGAACCGGCGGCACCGGTCTGAACCGGCGTCCGCGTTCATCTGAGCGCAACACGACGGACCTACCCTCCGCGTGAGGGCGGCACGGCACGGGAGGGTGGCATGCAGGACGGCACGGACTTCGAGGTCCCCACGATCGACATCGGTCCCTACGTGCGCTCCGGATCGGCCGCCGACCGCGCGGCGGTCGCCGCGGCGATGGACGACGCCTGTCGACGCGTCGGGTTCATGCAGATCCAGGGCCACGGCGTCCCGGACGACGTCGTCGCCGGCCTGGCCGCGGCCATCGACGCCTTCTTCGGCCTCGACGCCGAGGAGAAGCGCCGCTGGGTGCGTCCGCCGGGGGAGAACCGCGGGTACACCCCGCCGCGCTCGGAGTCGTTGAGCCTGAGCCTCGGCGTCGAGCAGGCCTCGCGCATGAACGACTTCTTCGAGGCCTACAACGTCGGCCGGTCGCTGTCGGACTACCCGTGGATCGACCTGCCCGAGCCGCTCGCCGAGCACTACGCCGAGAACACCTGGCCCGCCGTCCCGGGGTTCGAGCAGCACGTCTCGGCGTGGTTCGCCGAAGCCGAGCGGGTCGCCGAGACCCTCACCCGCATCTTCGCCGACGCCCTCGGCCTGCCCGCCGACCTCTTCGACGACCTCACCGGCCACGGCATCAAGGTGCTGCGGATGAACAACTACGCGCTGCCCGAGGGGACGGCCGTCGAGGTCGACGGCGATCTGGTGGGCATGGGCGAGCACACCGACTACGGCATCGTCACGGTGCTGTGGGCCGACCGCGAACCGGGCCTCCAGGTGCTCGGCCGCGACGGCGCGTGGCACGACGTGCTGCCCGAGCCCGGGGCGCTGCTCGTCAACCTCGGCGACCTCACCGCGAGGCTGACGAACGAGCGCTGGATGTCGACGCTGCACCGGGTCAAGCCGCCGCTCGTCGGAGGCACCATCCGGCGTCGCCGCAGTGCCGCCTTCTTCCACGACGGCGACGCGGACGCCGTCGTCGCGCCGCTCGCGGGCCTGCTCGAACCGCACGAGTCGCCCCTCTACGACCCGGTGACGATCGACCAGCACATGCGCGCCAAGCTCGCCGGGAGCCGGGCCGGCGTCCGCAACGCCGACGCCGTCCGGGAGTCCGCCCGGGTGCTGGGCGCGGTGTGATCGACGCTGCGGGGCCGGTCGTACGCTGACCGGCATGACTCCCTCGCGTCCGCACCGCGCCGCCGTCCCCGCCCTCGCCGCCGCGACCGTCGTCGCCGGCCTCGCCGTCGTCCCGTTCCTCGGGGCGCCCGCCCAGGCCGCGCCGGCCTCCCTCACCACCACCTACTCGTGCTCGACCAGCTTCGGCACCGAGTCCGCCGACGTGAAGCTGTCGGCCGACTTCCCCAGCAGCGTGGCCTCCGGCAGCACCGTCGCGGCCCGCTCGGTCGGCTTCAGCGTCACCGTGCCGCCCCGCTTCGTCGGCTACATGCGCCAGTTCGGCGTCGAGTCCGTCTCCGGGCGCGGCAGCAAGGCGGCCTACCGGGTCGGCTCGACCAAGCACGCGCTGCGCAAGGTCAAGCTGCCCAAGACCGCCGTCCCCGCCAGCGGCGCGATGGTGCTGAAGGGCAAGGGCGTCGCGAGCGCCTTCACCGCTCCCGCGCCGGGCACCTACGCCGTGCGGGTGCCGAGCTCGTTCGCGGCGACGATGAAGGCCACCACCAGCAGCGGCGACTCCTCGACCATCGACCTCGACTGCACGCTGGCCTCCGGCGCGCCCTCGAAGATCGGCACCCTCACCGTCCGCTGAGGCCGGTGAACGGTCGGCCCCGTAGGCTGGGGCACGTCATGTCCAGCGCCTCCGCGGTCTACCTCGACCACGCCGCCACCACCCCGATGGTGCCCGCGGCGCTGGAGGCGATGACCGCCGAGCTCGTGCGCACCGGCAACCCGAACTCGCTGCACGCCTCGGGTCGCCGCGCCCGCCGTGTGGTCGAGGAGAGCCGGGAGACCATCGCCCAGGCGATCGGCTGCCGGCCCGGCGAGGTCGTCTTCACCTCGGGTGGCACCGAGGCCGACAACCTCGCGGTGCAGGGCATCACCGCCGCACGGACGGCGGCCGACCCGCGGCGACGCCGCCTGCTCGCCAGCGCGATCGAGCACCACGCCGTGCTCGACACCGTCGAGTGGCTGGGGCGCGCCGGCCGCGCCGAGATCGACCTGCTGCCCGTCGACGGCACCGCCACCCTCGACCTCGAGGCCCTCGCCGAGCGTGTGCACGGCGATCCGGCGTCGATCGCGATGATCTCGGTGATGTGGGCCAACAACGAGATCGGCACCCTCCAGCCGCTCGGCGAGATCGTCGCCCTCGCGGCCGAGCACGGCATCCCCGTGCACGCCGACGCCGTGCAGGCCCTCGGCGCCGTCCCGGTCGACTTCGCCGCCAGCGGCCTCGACGCGCTGGCCCTGTCGGGTCACAAGGTCGGCGGACCGGTCGGGGTGGGTGCGCTCGTGCTGCGGCGCGACGTCGACGTCGTCCCGCTCGTGCACGGCGGCGGGCAGGAGCGCGACATCCGCAGCGGCACCGTCGACGCCCCCGCGATCGCCGGGTTCGCGGCCGCCGTCGAACTGGCCGTCAAGCACCAGGCCGAGCACGCCGCCCGGCTCGAGCAGCTGCGCCAGCGGCTCGTCGCCGGCGTCCGCTTCGCGGTCCCCGACGCCGTCCTGAACGGGCCCGCCGATCCGGATCGTCGGCTGCCCGGGGTGGCCCACTTCTCCTTCCCCGGCTGCGAGGGCGACTCCCTGCTGATGCTCCTCGACGCCCGCGGCATCGAGTGCTCCACGGGCTCGGCCTGCTCGGCCGGCGTCCCGCAGCCCTCGCACGTGCTGCTGGCGATGGGCCGGGCCGACGACGAGGCCCGCAGCTCGCTGCGCTTCTCCCTCGGTCACACCAGCACCGAGCGCGACGTCGACGCGCTCGTGGCCGCCATCGGGCCGTGCGTCGAGCGCGCCCGCGCCGCCAAGGGGTGAGCCGGATGAAGGTCATCGCCGCGATGTCCGGCGGTGTCGACTCCGCCGTCGCCGCCGCCCGCGCCCACGAGGCCGGTCACGAGGTCACCGGCATCCACCTCGCGCTCTCGCGCAACCCGGCGTCCTACCGCACCGGGGCGCGGGGCTGTTGCACGATCGAGGACGCCAACGACGCACGCCGCGCCGCCGACGTCATCGGCATCCCGTTCTATGTCTGGGACCTCTCCGAGCGCTTCCACAGCGACGTCGTCGAGGACTTCATGGACGAGTACGCCGCCGGACGCACCCCCAACCCGTGCCTGCGGTGCAACGAGAAGATCAAGTTCGCCGCGGTGCTCGACCGCGCCCTGGCACTCGGTTTCGACGCCGTGGCCACCGGCCATTACGCGCAGCTGCGCACCGGCGACGACGGCCTCGTCGAACTGCACCGCGCCGTCGACGGCGCCAAGGACCAGTCCTACGTGCTCGGTGTGCTCGACCAGCGTCAGCTGCGGCACTCGCTCTTCCCGCTCGGCGACACCTCCAAGCCGCAGGTGCGCGAGGAGGCCGCCCGGCGCGGGCTCCTGGTCGCCGAGAAGCCCGACAGCCACGACATCTGCTTCGTCGCCGACGGCGACAACTCCGGCTGGCTGCGCGAGAAGCTCGGCGATCGCGCCCCCAACCACGGCGGCGCGATCGTCGACGACGCCACCGGAGAGGTGCTCGGCGAGCACACCGGCACCTACGGCTTCACGATCGGCCAGCGGCGCGGGCTGCGGCTCGGCCGCCCCGCCCCCGACGGTCGTCCGCGTTTCGTGCTCGACATCGAACCGGTCAGCGGCACGGTGCGGGTCGGCCCGCGTGAGCGGCTCGCCGTCCACCGGCTGCGCGGCATCCGCCCCCGCTGGTGCGGCACCGTGCCGTCCGTGCTCGCCGGCCCCGACGTCACCGTGCAGCTGCGGGCGCACGGCGCCGAGCACCGCGCCGAGGTGCGGGTCGAGGGCGAGGAGGTGCTCGTCGACCTGCTCGATCCCGCCGACGGCATCGCGCCCGGCCAGGCGGTCGTCGTCTACGAGGGGTCGCGGGTCGTCGGATCGGCCACCATCGCAGCCACCGAGCGCGGCGCATGACGCGCGCGACGGGCATCGGGTCGCACCCTGGCGACGACCAGACGGCGTTCGACACCGCCCTCGCCGTCGTCCTCGACACGCTGGGGGACGACGCGCGCGGCGTCCCCTACCTGCCCGAGGTGCCCGGACGCGGCGCCATCGCCACCATGACCGGCCGCACCCTCGCGGTGGTCGCCGAGCTCGGCGCCGACCTCCAGCCCGCCGGCTGGCGGCTGACCGGCGGCGGGTCCGGCATCGACCACCGGCGCGCCCGCAGCCTGCTCGCCCAGGACCTCGACACCCTCGAGGAGCGCGCCGCCGGGTACGACGGCACCTTCAAGGTGCAGCTCGCCGGCCCCTGGACCCTCGCCGCCACCGTCGAGCGGCCCCGCGGCGACCGCGTCCTCGCCGACCACGGCGCCCGCCGCGATCTCGCCGAGGCGCTGGCCGAGGGCATCGGCGAGCACGTCGCCGACCTGCGGCGACGGCTGCCGGACGCCGCCGGGCTCGTCGTCCAGATCGACGAACCCGTGCTCCCGGCCGTGCTCGGCGGGCGCATCCCCACGGCATCCGGGTACGGGCGCCACCGCTCGGTCGACCGGCCCGAGCTGTCGGGTCATCTGGCCACGGTGCTGGACGCCGTCGCGGCCGCCGGCGCTACGCCCTGGGTGCACTCGTGCGCCGCCGAGGTGCCCTGGGATCTGGTGCGCGGCGCGGGCGCGCAGGCCCTCCTCGTCGACGTCGCGATGCTGCGCGCAGCCGATCTCGACCAGGTGGCCGAGGCGATGGAGGCCGGTGTCGACGTCGCGCTGGGTTTCGTGCCGGGTCTCGATCCCGATCCGCCGCTGACCGACAGCGCGCTGGTCGAGCGGGCGCGCCGCTTCCTCGACGCCCTCGGCTTCGACGCCGCCGAGGTGGGGGAGCACCTCGTGCTCGCGCCGGCCTGCGGCCTGGCGGGCGCGACGCCGTCCTGGCCGCCGCGGGTGCTGAAGCTGCTCGCCACCGCCGCGCGGGCGCTCGACGAGGCCTGAGGCGCGCCGTCCGGGCGGCAACGCCCGTACTTGTCAGGGGAAACTCACGCTGGGCAGGGAATGCAAGCTGAGCCAAGCAGGAAGTTTCCCCGGCTGACCGGGGAAACTTCCGCCCAGCTATTCACTCAGTGTATTCATCGGGTGTATACATGCTCCATGAGTCTCGGCACCGTCCTTCTCGGACTCCTCGCCGACGGGCCCGCCCACGGCTACGACCTCAAGCGTCTGCATGACGAGAGGTTCCCCGCCGCCAAGGCGCTGCCCTTCGGCCAGGTGTATTCCACCCTCGCCCGCCTCGAGCGCGACGGCCTCGCGGAGACCGTCGAGGTCGCCCAGGGCGCCGGCCCCGAACGCACCGTCTACGCCGCCACCGCGACCGGCCTCGAGGCGCTGACCGTCTGGTTGACCGAGGTCGAGGAGCCGGCGGTCGCCGCCGCCGACGAGATGGTGCGCAAGGCCATCACGTCGCTCCACCGCGGCGCTGACGCCGTCGGCTATCTCCAGCGCCAGCGCGCCGTCCACATGGGGGCCCTGCGGGGGGCCACTGCGCGACGGCGCGCGGCGGCCGACCTCGGCGAGCGCATCGCCCTCGACCACACCATCGCCCACCTCGACGCCGACCTGCGCTGGCTGGAGGAGACCCGCGAGCGGGTCGCCGCCCACCTCCAGGAGACCGATCGCACGCAAGGAGCAACCCGATGACCGCCACCACCGCCGAGCCGCTCGTCGTCGCGCGCGGCCTCACCAAGTCCTACGGCGCGACCCCGGCGCTGCGCGAGATCTCCCTCGACGTCGCACCGGGCGAGATCCTCTCGATCACCGGTCCCTCCGGCAGCGGCAAGTCGACCCTCCTGCACTGCCTGGCCGGCCTCGCCACCCCGGACGCCGGCCAGGTCACCGTCGCCGGGCAGCGCCTCGACCACCTGAAGGCCGACGACCGCACCACCTTCCGGCGCCGCACGATCGGCCTGGTGCTGCAGTTCGGTCAGCTGGTGCCCGAGCTCACCGCGGTGGAGAACGTCGCCCTCCCGCTCCTCCTCGAGGGCCGCTCGCGCGCCCAGGCCTGGCAGGCGGCCACCGACTGGCTCCAGCGGCTCAAGGTCGAGGAGTGCGCCGCGCTGCGGCCTGCCCGGATGTCGGGCGGGCAGGCCCAGCGGGTCGCGATCGCCCGGGCCCTGGTCACCACCCCGCAGCTGATCCTCGCCGACGAGCCCACCGGTGCGCTCGACACCGTCGCCGGCGACCTCGCGCTGGAGATCCTCGTGGGCGTCGCCCGCGTCTCCGGAGCGGCGCTCGTGATCGTCACCCACGACAACCGGGTGGCCGGGGTCGCCGAGCGCGAGGTCGTCGTCCGCGACGGGCGCATCGAGTCCGACGGGAGCCTCGCGTGATCACCCGAGCCCGGCTGGCCCTGGTCGGCAGCGGGCGGCTGCGCGCCGTCCTGATCATCGCGGTGACCGCGCTCGTCGGCGGGCTCGGCCTGGTCGCGGTGTCGATGCTCCGGCTCGGCACCGCGTCCTACGGCACGTCCGCGATGGTCCCGGGCGGCGCGTACCAGCGGTACACCACATTCGCGGACGGGCCGTACCAGGCACCGCTCTTCGCCCCGCTCGCGGACGCCGGCACCCGGCCCGGTGTCATCTTCGCGGTGGCACTCATCGTCGTCCCGATCCTCCTCGTGCTCGACCAGGCGGTGCGGCTCGGCACCAGCGGACGCCGTCGCCGCTACGCCGCCCTGGCGATCGCCGGCGCCACCCGGCGCGATCTGCGCCGCTGGGGCGCGATCGAGGTCGGGATCCCCGTGCTCCTCGGCGCGATGCTCGCCTGGCCGGTCTACGCCGTCCTGCGGTTCCTGCTCGGCACCCGATTGGTCGAGACCGGTCACGGTGCCCTGGTGCCGACGTTCGTCGGCCCCGGCTGGTGGGGCCTGCTCGTGCTCGTCGCCCTGGTCGGCTACGGCTGGTGGGTCGGACGCCGCTCGGGCGCGCGATTGGCCGAGCCGATCACCGAGGCGCGGGGCGAGCGTCGTCCGCCGCGACCCTGGGGGCTCGTCCCGCTCGCTCTCCTCGCCCTCCTCATCGCGGGGCCGTTCACCACGGGGAGTTCCGGTCTCGGGATCTTCGGCACCCTCGCGCTGCTGATCCTGGGCCTGGCGGGCCTGGTGCCGTGGACCGCCTCCGTGGTCGCGCGCGGCGTCGGACGCCGGACGGGACGGCCGGCCACGCTCCTGGCCTGCCAGCGACTGGTCGCCGACGCCCGGCCCGCAGGCCGCGCTGCTGCGGCCGTCGGCGCCGTCACCTTCACCGGCGGTGCGATCGGGGTGTTCGTCGGCGATGTGCTGGCAACCCAACTGGGCGACCGTGCCACCTACCTCGTCCCTGCCGCCCTGGTGGCGGTCCTGACTGCGGGGAGTGCGCTCATCATCGCGCTGACGCTCGGCCTGCACGGTGTCGAGACCCTGCTGGAGCGACGCCGTGAGTGGACCGCGCTCGTCGCGGCCGGGACGCCGCCCACGGTGGTGCTGGCGTCCCTGCGCCGGGAGTCGCTGGTGGCGACGCTGCCGGTCAGCGCGATGGGGGGTGTCCTCGGAGTGGTCGGACCGGGGTACCTCTTCACCTCGACCGGGGACGGGTGGTGGATCCTGCTCCCCGGCCTCCTGGGCGCCCTCCTCTCGATCGGCGTCGTCGTCCTCGCGATCGAGGTGGCCTCGCTCCTGCTGCGCCGTCCGGTGCTCGCCGCGCTCGACGTGGAGCACCTGCGCACCGCGTGACCTCGCCCGGTCGGTGAGCGGGCCCGGCGATCGGTGCTGCCAGACTGCGGGGCATGGAGGAACCGACCACCCAGGACCGCCCCGACACCCGCACGATCGCCGGCGCGCTCGTGGCCGTCGTCGTCCTGCAGCTGCTCTTCGCCTTCTCCTACATCGCCGCCTTCCACGACCCCTCGCCGCACGGCGTCCCGCTCGCGGTCGCCGCGCCCACCGAGGAGGCGGCCGCCCAGGTCGCGCAGGGGCTGGAGCGGGAGGGCGGGGACGCCGTCACGACCACCGTGGTCGCCGACGAGTCGGCCGCGACCGCGCGGGTGCGCGACCGGGAGGCGGCCGCAGCACTGGTGGTCGGCCCGAAGAAGACCGATCGCCTCTACATCGCCTCCGCGGCGGGGGTGTCGCAGGCCCAGGCGATCGAGGCCCGGATCCGCGACGCGGAGTCCCGGCAGGGTCGCACGCTGAAGGTCGCCGACCTCGCGCCGCTCCCGAGCGCCGACAGCCGCGGCACGACGCCCTTCTACCTCGTGCTCGTCATGGCCTTCGGCGGCTACCTCGGCGTCACGGTGCTGAGCCTGCTCGCGAGCCCGCAGGCCTCCCGCGGACGGCGTGCCCTCCAACGACTCGGCGCGATGGCCGCCTACGCCGTGATCAGCGGGGTGGCGGTGACGCTGCTCGCGCGCGCCGCGTTCGGCCTGGTCGAGGGTCACGTGCTCGCGGTGGCCGCCGCGACCTCGCTGGTGGGCTACGCGACGGCGTCCGTGGCGATCACGCTCCAGGCGGTGTTCGGCACGGCCGGCACAGGGCTGGTGATCCTGCTCTTCGTCGTGCTCGGCAACCCGTCGTCGGGCGGGGCGGTGCCCTACGACTTCCTCCCCGGTTGGCTGGGCGCGCTCGGACCGTTCCTGGTCAACGGCGCCGGCGTTGACCTCGTGCGCAACCTCGTCTACTTCGACGGGAACGCGCTGGCCCGCCCGCTGGCGGTGCTGGCGGTGTGGGCCCTCGCGGGCAGCATCGGCGCGGTCTCGGTCAGCGCCGCGCGCTACCGCCGCTCGGGCGACGACCCCGATCTGGCTCCCGCGGTCGCCGCCGGTCTGTGAGCCGGTGATCGCCCCGCACCGGAATGTCGGCGCGCGCCGCTAGCGTGCGGAGCACCGCCACCTCACCTCCGGGAGCACCCCATGAGCGACGACCACCAGCGCGAGCGCGACGACCTCATCGCCACCCTCGCCCAGCACCGAGGCTTCCTCAAGCAGACGATCACCGGTCTCGACGACGCCGCGGCCCGCAGCACGCCCACGGTCAGTGCGCTGAGCCTGGCCTCGATCCTCAAGCACGTCGCCGACACCGAGGCGGGGTGGATCACCTTCGCTCGCGACGGCGCGATGGCCGGGGCCGATGACTGGAGCGGGGAGGACACCCGCTTCCTGCTCACCGACGACGACACCGTCGAGGCCCTGCTGGCCCGCTACGACGCGGTGGCCGACGACACCGCGGCCCTCATCGCCGAAGCCGATCTCGACGCCGCCCATCCGCTGCCGGCGGCGCCGTGGTTCCCGCCGGGCGCCACCTGGACCGTGCGCCGCGTGCTCTGGCACGTGCTCGCCGAGTCCGCCCAGCACGCGGGCCACGCCGACATCATCCGCGAATCGATCGACGGTGCCCGCACCATGGGCTGACGAACTGCGGCAGGATCGTCCTCGACCGCAGCCGTGTCGGTCGCCCACCACCTTCCCAGGAGCCCGATGACCCTCGCACCGTCCGCGCCGACCAGCGCCCCGTCGCTGTCCGCGGCGATGCGCGAGGGCTCGATGGCCGAGCATGCGGCGGCGGAGAGCTCCGCCTTCCTGGTCGAGCTCCTCGCCGGCCGCGTCACCGAGGAGGGGTACGCCACCTATCTGGCGCGCCTGCGCGCCGTCTACGAGGCGCTCGAGCGGGTGGCAGCCGCGCAGGCCGGAGACCCCTTGGTCGACGCCGTCCGCGACCCCGCCCTCGAGCGGCTGGCCCGCATCGACGCCGATCTCGCCGTCTGGTCGCCGGGCGCGGCCGCCCCGGCCTCACCGGCGACGGCCCGCTACGTCGCCCGCATCGAGAACGCGGCGGCCTGGGGCGGCCTCTTCCTCGCCCACCACTACACCCGCTACCTCGGCGACCTCTCCGGCGGCCAGGCGATCGGACGCATCCTCCAGCGCACCTACGGCCGCGGCGAGGAGGGGGTGGCGTTCTACGCCTTCCCGGCCATCGCGAAGCTCAAGCCCTACAAGGACGATTACCGGGCCCGGCTCGACGCCGCCGGGCTCGACGCCTCCCAGGTCGGCCGGGTGGTCGCCGAGGTGCGCGTCGCGTTCGGCCTCAACCAGGCGTTGTTCTCCGAACTCGGCACCGAGCTGCCTCGCTACCGCCGCGGCTGAGCATCACGGCTGAGCATCACGGCACCCGTTCGGTCGTCGCGCCGCCGCGCCGTCTCCCTACCATGAGGACGTGGCGTCCATGGGGGAGACCGGAGCGGGCGAGAGCGTCCTCGACGCCTTCGCGCGCGAGGCCCTCCTCGTCCTCGACGGTCTCCCGGGCGTGGTGCGCATCGGCCTGGCGGTGAGCGAGGGCGGTGGGCGCCGGCTGCTGTTCACCTCCAGCGACCGGCTGGCCGCCCAGCTGCTCGAGTGGTGCGCGATCGAGGCCTCCGCCGAGGTGCCGCTGACCGTGGCCGTGCGGGAGGGCCGCTCGACCCTCGGCAGCCTGGAGGAGCTCGAGGAGGCCTTCCCCGACTTCGTCACCGGTCAGCGAGAGGCGGGCGTGAGCGGCGTGGCCGCCGTCCCGCTGGTGGCCGCCGGACGGCGTCTGGGCGGCGTCGTCCTCTACGTCGAGGAGGCCGAGGCGCTCGCCACGCTGCGCGCCAGTGCGGAGACCGGTCGACTCCAGGCCCTCGGCGAGGGCATCGGCGAACGCCTGGCCGCCCTGCGGGTGGAGCACCGGCGTCGTCCCGACCCGGCCGGCGACGGCACCGTCGTCTTCGAGATGGCCGACAGCCCCGCCGACGTCGCGCAGGCCCGTCGCTTCCTGCGCGCCTACCTCGGCAGCCTGGGCGTCGACGCCGAGATCGTCGACGACGCCACCCTCTGCCTCACCGAGCTGGCCACCAACGCCATCGTGCACACCCACGGCGGCTGCCGGGTCGAGGTCGCGTGGGAGCCCGACCTCCTCGTCGTCCGGGTCGTCGACGAGGGCGGACTCGGACCCGCGCGGCTGCGCGATCCCGACGAGGTCGCCACCGTCGGGCGCGGTCTGCAGATCGTCGGCGCGCTCGCCGACCGCAGCGGTCGCGACGACGAGCGGCACACCAGCTGGTTCGAGTTCGACCTCGACGCCGCAGGGTCGGTGACCTCCCGGGGCGCCTGATCGCCGGTCGCGACGTCGGCCCGTCGAGCGTGCTGTCGGCCCCCGAGCGCGGGCCGTGGCAGATGCACCCATCACCCCCGGGGGTTCTGCTCGTTGTGGTGGACGTCACCCCACCCCGCACCCAAGGAGCACCGTGCGACGTCCCACCCTGGCCGCTCTCGCGACCGCAGCCCTCCTCGCCGCCGCCGTGACGCCCGGCCTCGGCGCCGCCGAGGCCGCGCCGTCCGGTTCCGCAGGCGACTACGGATCGGTGCGCAACATCCTGCCGCCCGGGTCCAACGGCACCGTGACCTCCCTCGACGTGCTCGGCCTCGGCGGCAGCACCACGGCGACCGCCGACAACCCGACCAACGTCGCCGACCAGCTCGAGCTCTACGACCAGCTCACCACGATCAAGCCCTCGGCGATCACCCGCGCCGACATCGACCGGCTCTTCAAGGACGCCTCCTTCACCCCCGACACCGTCGTCTCGACCACGACCCCGCGCGATGGCGTGACGATCCAGCGCGACAGCTTCGGCGTCCCCTTCATCACCGGCACGACCTTCGCCGACGTCGAGTTCGGCGCCGGTTACGCCTCCACCCAGGACCGCATGTTCCTCATGGACGTGCTGCGCCACACCGGCCAGGCGAGGCTGGCGGAGTTCGTCGGCGACAGTCCGAGCAACGTCGCGATGGACCAGGCGCAGCTGAAGGCGGCGCCGTACACGCCCGAGGAGGCCGAGGCGCAGGTCCAGAAGGCCGCTGATCGCGCCGGGCCGGTCGCTGGTGCGCGGCTGCTCACCGCCGTCGACTCCTTCGTCGAGGGCATCAACGCCGCCCAGGACGACATGTGCCCCGTCGTCCTGGCGACCACCTGCCCGGTCGAGTACGCCGCGCTCCAGAAGACCCCGGAGGACTGGACGCGCGCCGACGTCGTCTACGTCGCCTCGCTCGTCGGCGGCATCTTCGGCAAGGGCGGCGGCCACGAGATCGCGAACGCCGCCTGGTACCAGGCGTTGAAGAAGCGGTTCGGCGCCGCGAAGGCCCGCAGCATGTACGTCGACCTGCGCGAGAAGGACGACCCCGAGGCCCCGGTCACCAGCACCCGTCGCACGCCGTACGACGGTGGCAACGGCATCCACCCAGCCCGGCCCGGCGTCGCCCTGCCGGACGCCGACGGCCCGACCGCGCCCGGGTCGGGCGACCCGGTCGACGGCGGCACCACCGCCTCGACGGCCGCGCCCGGCATCACCATGCCCGACGGCTCCTTCATCCCGCTGCATCTCAAGCGGCACGGCATGAGCAACGCCGTGCTCGTCGACGCGAAGCACAGCCGCACCGGCAAGCCGCTGGCGGTCATGGGCCCGCAGACCGGCTACTACGCGCCGCAGCTGCTCACCGAGGAGGTGCTGATGGGTCCGGGCATCCGCGCGCGCGGCGTCGCGTTCGCGGGCACCAACCTCTTCGTGCAGCTCGGCCGCGGCGCCGACTACGCATGGTCGGCCACGAGCGCCGGCAGCGACAACGTCGACACGGTCGTCGAGCGACTGTGCAACACCGACGGCACCCCGGCCACGGTCGAGTCCACCGGCTACCTCGTCGGGCGCACCTGCCGTCCGATGGACTCCTACACGCACTCCGAGACGACGACGCCGAACCTCACCTCGCCGTCGCTGCCGACGACCTACGACTTCCTCGTGCTGCGCACGCGTCACGGCGTCGTCCAGGAGCGGGCGACGGTGGACGGCGTCCCGGTGGCGCTGGTCATCCAGCGCTCCACCTACGGCCACGAGGTCGACTCGGTCATCGGGTTCTCGCAGTTCAACGACCCCGGTTTCGTCACCGATGCGGCGTCGTTCCAGAAGGCGGCGAGCAACATCGACTTCACCTTCAACTGGTTCTACGCCGACGACCGCGACATCTCCTACTTCTCCTCCGGCCTGCTGCCGATCCGCTCGAAGCGGGTCGAGCCCGACTTCCCGCACTGGGCCGGGAAGCGCTACGACTGGCAGGGCTGGCTGCCGGCCCGCCGCCACGTGCAGGAGACCAACCCGAAGCGCGGCTATCTCGTGTCGTGGAACAACAAGCCGGCGCCCGGGTTCGCGGCCGCCGACGACAACTGGTCCTACGGACCGGCCTACCGCAGCCTCGCCCTCGAGGTGCCGCTGCGGCGGGCGCTGCGCGCCGGCAAGGTCACGGTCGAGGACCTCGTCGGGGTCATGTCGACCGGCGCCGTCACCGATGCGCGGGCGCAGACCACTCTGCCCTGGCTGCTGAAGGTGATCGGTCGCGATCCCGCGCAGAGCAAGGCCCTCGGGCTGCTGCGGGCATGGCTGAAGGACGGCGTCCCGCGCGTCGACCGCGACCGGGACGGCGCCTACGCCGACCAGCAGGCCATCGCGCTGTTCGACACGTGGTGGGAGGACGGCGGCTCCTCGGTGGCACGCGACGTGCTGCGCGACCGGCTCGGGCCGCTGGTCGACTCGCTGCCGCAGGGCCTCGACGACCACCCGCGCTCGGGCACCGGATCGGCCTTCAACGGCATCGCCTGGTACGGCTACGTCAACAAGGACCTGCGCAGCCTGCTCGGGGTGAAGGTCGCCTCGCCGTACAGCACGAGCTACTGCGGCCGCGGGTCGCTCGCCGCCTGCCGCAAGGACCTGCGCGCCTCGCTGGCCGCCGCCGTCACCCGCCTCCTGGCGGCCCAGGGCGTCGACGACCTCGACCAGGTCACCTACGACAAGAGCCAGGACGATATCCGCCACACCACCGCCGGCCTGGTCGGCGTCCGGCCGATCGACTGGCAGAACCGGCCGACGTTCCAGCAGGTCGTCGAGTTCACCTCGCACCGACCCCGGTGACCGACCCGTCATCCGCCCGCACGTGGGGCGGGCGGATGACGGGCCGCCGCTCTCCGCGGGATCCCTCGATCTCAGGTGTTCACCCACCGTCCACTCGCCGGTCCACGTCGCCACCTACCGTTCGGCGGTGATGCGCGGACGCCGACACCCCTCGCGACCCGGCCGACGTGGTGCCGCCGAGGCGGCACCGCCGATGGAGACGTGCTTCACCGCCAGCCGCATCCTTCTCGGGCACACCCCCGCGGACGTCTGGGCGTTCATCCGGCCGGCCGAGACCTCGGCACTGCTCGAGCCGGAGGTCGTGCGGGCGTTCAGCGTGCCGGGCACCGGGCCGGGAGTGGGCGAGCAGCAGATCGCCATCATCGGCGACGGTGAGCACCAGGAGGCTCGCCTCCTCACCGTCGTCGCCGAGGGCGAGGGCTGGGCCGAGACGCTGTCCGATGAAGGGGTGCGGATCCGGTCCGAGGTGACGCCCGCGGGTCGCGGCACGCGGCTTGCGCTCACGGCGTGGCCGCCCGAGGCGTCCGGAGGCGGGGGGCAGCTGACGAGGGTGCACCTCGACGACAGGGAGCATCATCTCGCGACCTACCTCGACGCCTACCTCGATGCCGTCAAGGCGCATCTGGAGGACCGCTGACCGACCGGCGTCCCGCGCGGATGCACCGGCACCCGCGGTCGGACGCCGCGGCTCCGACTCCTGGTAGGGCGGGTGGGGCTCGAACCCACGACCCAAGGATTATGAGTCCTCTGCTCTGACCGACTGAGCTACCGCCCCGCGGCAGGCGAGCCTACTGCCCCAGGTCGGCCGGACGGCGCGCGACCCGGATGTGGTCTCATCGCGTCATGATCCGCAACGTGGTGGTCGGGGTGCTGCGCGACGAGGCGACACCGGACGAGGCGAGGACGGCGCTGGCGGCGCTCGCGGCGCTGCGTGTGGAGGGGGTGTCCTACGAGATGCACACCGGGCTCGACCTCGGTCTGCGCGAGGGCAACGCGTCCTACGCGATCACCGCCGACTTCGCCGACGAGGAGGCCTACCGGGTCTACGACGCCGACGAGGAGCACAACCGCATCCGCCGCGAGCTGTTCGCCCCGATCTCGGCGAGCATCCACCGCATCCAGTTCCGGATCTGACCGCTCTCGATCCCACCCGGCCGCCGGCCTCGGACGGCGCCGGTCCGCGGCGTAGGCTCGAGACGATGGAACGCCGACGCCGCAGCCGCGCCTACTTCGCCCTCATGGGCACCTGTGTCGTGCTCGTCGCGCTGGCGTGGAACGTCGTCCGGCTCTGGTCGGTGCCGCTCGCCGTCGCGATGAGCGTCGTCGCGGCGGTGATCCCGCCGGTCGCGGCGATCGTCGGCAACCTCGGCTCCCTCGATCCCGACGCACCGCGGAAGGGGGCGCCGCGTCCGCGGCATCCGGCCGACCGGGACGAGTCCAGGGAGCCCGGGGAGCCCGAGGAGTCGGGCGATCAGGCCGGCGGGCGCGCCGCCTGGTAGGAGCGCCGGTAGGCCAGCAGCGCCTCGCGGGCCCGGTCGAGGTGGTCCTCCAGCGGGATCAGGCGGGCAGCGGCCTGCTCGACGTCGCCGTCGGTGGCCAGGTGCTCGATCGAGCGCACCGCCTCCCCAGCCCGCATCGCACCCAGGTTGAGCGCGCCCCCGGCGAGCTTGTGCGCGACCGCCCGCAGCGCGGCGGCGTCGCGGGCGTCGACGGCGGCGCGCATCGCCTCCAACGCGGCCTCGCAGTTCGCCACGAAGTTGTCGATCGCGCGGTCGAGGTAGACGGTGTCGTCGGGATCGAGGTCGCGCAGCATGCTGAGCCGGGTCAGGTCGAGATCGACGTCGGCCTCCGCGCCACCGCCCGGTCCCGTGACCGCCGGAGCCGCCGCAGCCGGGGGAGCGGTCGCTGCCGCAGGAGCCTCGTCGCCCAGCCAGTGCGCGAGGGTCTCGGCGAGCGCCGCCGGATCGACCGGCTTGGTGAGGAAGTCGTCCATGCCGGCCTCCAGGCAGCGGTCGCGTTCGCCTTCCACCGCGGCGGCCGTCATCGCGATGATCGGCTTGCGCCGTCCCGCCGGCTGCTGTCGGATCGCCCGGGTGGCGGCGTAGCCGTCCATCCTCGGCATCTGGATGTCCATCAGCACCGCGTCGATCGCCGGATCGAGGGCCAGGTCGACCGCCACCTCGCCGTCGTCGGCGGTGATCGACTCGTAGCCGAGGGCGGCGAGCAGTCCGGTGGCGACCATCTGGTTCACCGGGTTGTCCTCGACCACCAGCACCCGCCCGCGGACCGGACCCGCCGTTGCCGGATCGGCCGCCGGCTCCGGTGCCGCGAGGAGCTCCAGCAACGCCGATCGCAGCGTCGTGGCCAGCACCGGCTTGGGCAGGACGTCGTCGATGCCGGCCGCCTGCCAGGTGTCACGGTCGACGCCGGTGACCGAGGTGAGCATGAGCAGCCGCAGGTCGGCCCACTCGGGGCGTGAGCGGATCGCGCGGGCCAGGTCGAGGCCGTCCTGCTGCGGCATCGCGAGATCGAGCAGGACGACGGCGTAGCGATGGTCGGCGTCGAGCAGCGAATGTTCGAGCAGCGTCATCGCCTCGGCCGCCGACTGGGCGCTGTCGGAGGCGACACCCCACCAGCTCAGCTGCTCCTCGACGATGATCCGGTTGTGCTCGGTGTCGTCGACCACGAGCGCCCGCACGCCCTGCAGGGCCGCGCGGGCCCGCACGTCCTCCGATGCGCCGGCCACACCGCTCGCGGTGTCGAGGAGCACCGAGAAGGCGAACACGCTGCCGCCGCCGAGGTTGGGGGAGTAGCGGAGGCGGCCGTCCATCGCCTCGACGATCTCCTTGGCGATGGCGAGCCCGAGTCCAGTACCTCCGTAGAGCCGGGTCGTGGAGGCGTCGGCCTGGGTGAAGGGCTCGAAGAGCGAGGGGACCTCGGCCGGCGCGATGCCGATGCCGGTGTCGCTGACCTCCACGCTGAGTCGCACCTGGTCGCCGTCCGGAGCCGCCATCGCCCGCACGATCACGCCGCCGCGCTGGGTGAACTTCACGGCGTTCGACACCAGGTTGGTGAGCACCTGGGCCAGGCGCGTCGGATCGCCCCGCAGCCGCGCCGGCACCTGCGGGTGGCAGGAGACCACCATGTCCAGGCCCTTGCTGCGGGCGGTCTCGGTGAGCATGGCGGCGACCTGGTCGAGCAGCGGCCGCACCTCGAAGTCGACGTGCTCGAGCTCCAGGCGCCCGGCCTCGATCTTGGAGAAGTCCAAGATGTCGTTGATGACCCCCAGCAGCGCCCGGCTCGCGATCTGGACGCCGGTCGCCAGGCGCAGCTGCTCGGGCGTCAGCTCGGTGCGCAGCAGCAGGTCGCCCAGCCCGATCACCCCGTTCAGCGGCGTGCGGATCTCGTGGCTCATCGTCGCGAGGAACTCCGACTTCTGCCGCGAGGCGGCCATCGCGTCGTCGCGGGCCCGGGCCAGATCGCCCTGCACCCGCTCGCGCTCGATGACGCGGGCGACCTGGTCGGCCACGCGCACGGCCATGGTCTCGATCAGGCCGAAGCGGTAGAGCGGCGGCGCGCTGGTGATGACGATGACGGCGTGCACGACGTCGTCCAGGAGCACGGGGAAGGCGAGGGTGAGGCGACGCTCGTCCCATTCCAGGCTCCGGCTCTCCAGGCACCTCTCCGCGAGCGCGACCTCGACCTCGGCGAACGGATCGAGGGCGTCGGCCATGCGGTCGGCCTCGTCGAGGTGCAGCGGCGTCAGGCGGCCGTCCTCGTGCAGGAACGCCCGGGCCCGCGACCAGTCGTCGTGCACGAGCACCAGGTCGCGGGCGCGCATCAGCACCTCGCGCAGCGTGGTCGCCTCGTTGGCGGCGCTGACGATCGCCTGCATCAGCTCGTTCTGGGCGATCTGGTCGCGCAGCGCCTCCTCGCTCTCGCGCAGGGCCTCGTGCATGAGGCGGCGGTCGCTGAAGTCGATGAAGCGCAGCCGGACGGCGCTCGGATGTCCCTGGGCGTCCATGAGGAGCGTGCAGCCGGCGAGGGTCCAGACGTCGTCGCCGTCGGCCCGCGGCCAGCGGATCTCGACGTCGGCGCCGCAGACGCCACCGGCGACGACCTCGGCGATGCGGGCCCGGAGGCGGTCGATCCCCGACTGCGCGGGCAGGTCGTCGAGGGTCAGGTCGTCGGTCTCACCCGCGGTACGGCCGGCCAGCTCGGCCAGCCGCGGATTCGCGTACACGGTCCGTCCACCCAGGTCGATGACCCAGATGCCGTCCGGTGACGACTCGACGATGTCGCGATACAGACTCGCCCACTCCATGAACCCCCCCAGGCCCCGCGCTCCCGAGCGTCCCCCTCCTCGACGACGCTCCCGTGGACCTATACCGCCCCGGAGATACGGAACGATCCGTCGCGACGGTACTCCAGACGGAGCCGCACGTCCTCTGTTCGTGGCCCCGCGCCGCGCAGGATGTAGACGTAGCGGTAGGAGACGGTGAGCTCCGAGGGGTCGGCGCGGACGTCGCTGAGCGACTTCACCTGCACCACGCGCGACCAGAACGAGCGGTAGCCGCTGAGGCCCCCGCTGGCCCGCTGGTAGGCGGGGGTGAGCAGCCGGTAGCCCGCTGCGGGGTCGTCGGACGCCGTCCGCACGTAGGACTCGGCGAAGGACGCCATCGCGTCGGCCGACGGTTCGGCGTCGCTCGCGCCGCTGCCGCCGGTCGACGATCCGGAGGCTCCCGACGATCCGGACGCCGTCGGCGTGTCGCCACTGCCGTCGCCCACGACCGCCCGGATCCCGAGGAACAGCAGGACGACGGCCAGCACGGCGCCGACGGCCAGCGCCGGACCTCGGTGCTTCCGAGCCCAGGCGGTCGTGGTCGTTGCCGGTTCCGGCATCGGCGCGGCGGGCGTGACGCGGGCAGCGGTGAGCACGGCCGTGGCCTCGGGGGACGCCTCCGCCGACGCCGCACGCGGACCGGTCCCGACTGCGGGTTGCGCGCGGGGAATCGAGGTGGGGGCGGGGATCACGGTGGTCGCCGCGGCCGCACCCGGGAGGTCGCGCGCCGCCGACGGTCCCGTCGCGAGGGCCTGCTGGAGGCGGGCGAGGTCCCACCGCTGCGCCAGGTCGTGGGTGAGGGTCACCTCGAGCAGGGCAGCGGGCCAGGGTGCCCCGTCGAGCCGCGGCGGGGGCTCGTTGACGATGCGGTAGAGCGTGCCGAGCACGTGCTGGTCCTCGCCGTCGACGGCGTAGGGGCTGCGGCCGGTCAGCAGGTGGTAGAGCGTCGCGCCCCACGACCAGGCGTCGCTGGCGGGGGTGGCGGAGGCCCCCGAGGCGACCTCCGGGGCGAGGTAGGCCGGCGAGCCGGTGACCAGCCCGGTGCGGGTCAGGGTGGGGTCGGCGGTCGCGCGGGCGATGCCGAAGTCGGAGAGCAGGGCCTGGTCGTCGGAGCGCAGCAGGATGTTGGAGGGCTTCACGTCGCGATGCACGATGCCCGCGGCGTGGGCCGCGGCGAGCGCTCCGGCGACCTGCCCCAGGTAGCGGGCCGCCTCGTCGGGGCCGAGCGGGCCGTTCTCGCGCACGAGGGCGGCCAGGTCGCGCCCGTCGACGTGCTCCATCACCAGCCAGTCGGCGCCGTCGTCGTCGGTCACCAGGTCGAGGACGGTCACGATGTGGGGATGGGAGAGCCGGGCGGCGAGGTGCGCCTCCCGCAGTGTGCGCCGGTGGTCCTCCTCGACGGCCGCATCGACCGTCGTGTCGACACCCGCGTCGACTCCGTGGGGGAGGCCGAGACGTTTGAGCGCCACCACCCGGTCGAGGGTCACGTCGCGGGCCCGCCAGACCTGCGCGGACGCGCCGCGCCCGATCATGGCCTCGAGGCGGTAGCGGCCGCCGATGGACGCCGTCATGCTGCTCCGGGCTCCTTCCTCCTGCGGCGGGCATCGGGCCGGATCCGGCGCGACACCGCACCGCGGCATACGGCAGGCTTGTTCCCAGGAGGCCGCGGCGCCACACCCGCCCGGCACCACCCACCCACGTCGGAAAGGTCACCTGTGTCCATCGATCCCACCCTGCTCGACGATCTCGAGTGGCGCGGTCTCATCGCGCACTCGACGGACCTCGACGCCCTGCGCGAGGCCCTGACGTCGGGGAGCGTGCGCTTCTATGTGGGATTCGACCCGACCGCGCCGAGCCTCCACCTGGGCAATCTCGTCCAGATCCTCACCGCGCGACGGCTCCAGCAGGCGGGCCACACGCCGTTCGCCCTCGTGGGCGGCGCGACCGGCATGATCGGCGACCCGCGAGAGTCCGGCGAGCGCACGCTCAACTCGGCCGAGACGGTCCAGGAGTGGGTCGAGCGCGTGCGGCGCCAGATTGAGCCGTTCCTCTCCTTCGAGGGGGAGAACGCCGCCACCATGGTCAACAACCACGACTGGACCGCGTCGATGTCGACCATCGACTTCCTGCGCGACATCGGCAAGCACTTCCCGGTCAACCGCATGCTCGCCCGCGACGTCGTCCGCACGCGCCTGGAGGCGGGCATCAGCTACACGGAGTTCAGCTACGTGCTGCTCCAGTCGATGGACTTCCTCACGCTCTTCCGCGACCACGGCGTCACGCTGCAGTTCGGCGGCAGCGACCAGTGGGGCAACCTCACCGGCGGCGTCGAACTCATCCGCCGGGCCGAGGGCGGGCGGGCCCACGCCTTCGCGACACCGCTCATCACCAAGTCCGACGGCACCAAGTACGGCAAGACCGAGGGCGGCGCGCTCTGGCTCGACCCGCAGATGATGTCGCCCTACGCCTTCTACCAGTTCTGGCTCAACGTCGAGGACGAGAAGGTCGGCGAGCTCCTGCGCATCTTCACCTTCCTGTCGCGGGAGGAGATCGAGGACGTCGAGAGCCGCCACGCCGAGAAGCCCTTCCTGCGCCTGGGGCAGAAGACGCTTGCCGAGCAGGTCACCACGCTGGTGCACGGCGCGGAGGAGACCGAGCGCATCCAGGCCGCCTCCGCCGCCCTGTTCGGCACCGGCGACATGACGACCCTCAGCGTCGAGACCCTCGCCGCCGCGCTCGGGGAGGCCGGCGCCGTCCGGCTCGAGCGGGGTCCGGCGCTGCCCACCATCGTCGACCTCCTCGTCGAGGCCGGCTTGGCGGCCAGTCGCGGGGAGGCGCGGCGCACGGTCACCGAGGGGGGCGCCTACGTCAACAACCAGCGGGTCTCCGACCCCGAGGCGGCGCCGACCGAGAGCGACCTGATCGGCGGTCGATGGCTCGTGGTGCGCAAGGGCAAGAAGAGCTTCCGAGGCGTCGAGATCGCCTGATCCCAGGCGTAGGACGACGCCCGCGCGCGCCGATTTGGCATCCGCTCGATCGCGGTCTAATGTTCTCCGAGTCGCCAGGGAGCGGCGGAGAGCAAGGCCGGTCTGGTCGGGCTCTCGGCCCCGAGGTGACCGCCCCTCTCGATCCCGATCGAGATCCTCCGCGGTGCGGAGTGATCGAGACCGGTGGCGCGAGCATGGGCGAGAGTCGGAATCGAAAGCGCGGATTTGCGCGAGAGAAACTCGGCTCGATAAAGTACGGATCACCGCCGCAGGCAAGGGCGAAAAGCCCGGACCACGATGTGTGTCTGATTCTTGAGAACTCAACAGTGTGTTTGGATAGTCGACGAATTAGTTTGATGCCCTGTCG
>NZ_BAAAZH010000015.1:0-24495 GCF_039536805.1 Nocardioides fonticola
TGACGGTGGAGGCGGGCCAGTCGAGGCGTTGGAAGGCGTGGTCGACGAGGGCGGGGGTGATGGTGGGTTGGCCGGTGGCGGCGGTGGCTGCTGCGGGGAAGAGGCAGCGTTGCCAGATCTGGTGCCAGGGGCCGTTGTCGGTGCTGTGTTCGAGGTAGACGAGGTAGGTGCCGGGGGGTGCGGCGCAGGTGGTGGGGATGGCGCAGATGCCGTTGTCGTATTGCTTGCAGGTCAGGGTGTAGCGGTAGCGCTCGTGGGGGGTGGGCGGGGGTAGCGCGGGGGCCTGGTGGCTCGCGGGTGCTTCGTGGCTTCCGAAGACGGTGCTCAGGCTGGCGCCCACTTCGTCATCACCATTCGTCGGCGGAGGCGTCGGATGACCGAGGGATAGTGCGCTCGCCAGGATGAGTGCTCCAGCGACGGTGCTCACGTCACTCCTCCACCAACTGGGTGAACTCAGACAGGTTCCACGCACGTCCATGTTCGAGCGTGAGCTTGAACCTGACGGGACCGCCGTCCAGGTGGTCAGGCTTCGATGTGGCCGACTTCTTGAAATCCGTGGCTTCGTAGGAGACGTCTACTACGTAGACGGCTGTTCCCGGCACGCTGGATACGCGCTTCAGCGATTCGACAGAGGCGCCCCCGCCTTTGACATAGCCGCCGGCGTTGTAGAAGCGGTCGATGGCCCCTGCCGTGCTTGCACAGGATTCGCAGCCCTTCGAGACGGCTCGGTAAGGCCCTGTGTCGCCGGTGTTCTGGGCGTACTTCTCGAGGGCGAACCAGCGTTCGATGAACTCGCGTGCGGTCTCGCCGAGTGGTGCTTGCGTGGGTGGAGTCGTCGGGGTGGGATCGACGGTCGGGGTGGTGCTGGTGGGTGCCGGTGCGGGGGGATCGGCGCTGGCGTCGCTGTCGCCGCCGCAGCCGGTGAGCCCGGCGAGTGCGGTCAGGGTGAGGGCGAGCAGGAGACCGGGCAGTGCCGGCGCGCGTGTGGGCATGGGGACCTCCCGAGATGAGGTGCCGGAATGCGGCTGCTCGGCAACCTACCCACGCGGGTGCGTCGGGGAAACGCCGTCCCGCGGGCCCTGTGGAGAGCGTCCCCGGGGCGAAGGGGCGCGGTTGGTGTGACGTTCTGCAGGTGAAACGCCCGATTTCGGCTGCACATCGTCACACCAGCGAAAGGTTCGGCGGTCAGCCGCCGAAACTTCCGGCGGTCGGCCGCCGAAACTTTCGTTCGTCCGACCGAGCGGCTCAGCCGAAGTCGGCCGAGGCCCGCTTCGCGGTCTCGAGGAACATCCGGCGGGACTCGAGGTTCTCCTCGAGCTCGCGGATCTTTTTCTCCTGTCCGGCGGCGCGGGCGGCGGCGAGGTCGTCCTCGACCTTCGCGATCGCGGCCTCGAGCTTGGAGATCATGTCGTCCGCGCGGGCCGACTTCTCCGGGTCGGAGCGGCGCCACTGGTCGTCCTCGACGGCGCGGATGGCCTGCTCGACCTTGCGGATGCGGCCCTCGAGGTCCTTCATCCGGTCGCGCGGGACCTTGCCGGCGGCGTCCCAGCGCTCGGCGATGTCGCGGAAAGCGCGCTTGGCGGCCTCCAGGTCGGTGACCGGCAGCAGCGCCTCGGCCTCGACGAGCAGGGCCTCCTTGACCTCGGCGTTCGCACCGAACTCCTGGTCCATGGCCGCGCTGGCGGCGTCGCGGGCGCCGAAGAAGGCGTCCTGCGCGCCCCGGAACCGCTTCCACAGGGCGTCGTCGATGTCGCGCGGGGCCGGGCCGGCGGCCTTCCACTGCTGCATGAGATCGCGGTACCGGCCGGCGGTGACGCCCCAGTCGGTGGAGGTGGCGAGCTCCTCGGCCTCGACGACGAGGCGCTCCTTGACCGCCTGGGCGGCCTCCCGCTTCGCGTTCAGCTCGGCGAAGTGGGCCTTGCGGCGCCGCGTGTAGGAGGTGCGTGCGGTGGAGAAGCGACGCCAGAGGGCGTCGTCCGAGGCGCGGTCGAGGCGCGGGATCTTCTTCCACTCGTCGAGCAGGTCGCGCAGCCGGTTCGCGCCGCCGCGCCAGTCGGAACCCTCGGCGATGACCTCCGCCTCGGCGACGAGCTTCTCCTTGGCCGCCTTCGCCTCCGCGCTGCGCTGGGCGCGCTCGGCCTTGCGGGCCTCGCGCTGCTCGGCGATCACCGGAGCCAGCGCGGTGAGGCGGGCCTCCAGGGAGGCGAGGTCGCCCACGGCGTTGGCCCCGACGACCTGCTCGCGCACCTTGTCGACCGAGCCGGTGGCCTCCTCCGGCGACAGCTTGCCCGAGGTCACCCGCTGCTCCAGCAGCGAGACCTCGAAGGCCAGCGCCTCGAACCGCTCGGTGAAGAAGGCCAGTGCCTCCTCGGGCGTGCCCTCGGGGTACTGCCCGACCGCCCGTTCACCGTCGGCGGTCTTCACGTAGACGGTGCGGTCGTCGTCGACTCGGCCCCACTCGTTGCTCGTCACACGCTCATCGTAGTGGGGGAAGGGCTGCGACCGCGGTGGGCCCGCGCCGAGTCCGGTCCACTAAGCTGCTGCGGTGCTGATCGCCGCCTTCCCCGCTGGTCCCTGGGCGACCAACTGCTACGTCGTCGCCACCAGCCCCGGCAGCGAGTGCGTCGTCGTCGATCCCGGCAAGGACGCCGCCGCGGGGGTGGCCGAGGTCGTGCGCGAGCACCGGCTCAAGCCGGTCTCGGTGCTCGTCACCCACGGCCACGTCGACCACATGTGGTGCGTCGCCCCGGTTGCCGGCACCTACGACGCCACCGCCTGGATCCACCCGGCCGACCGGCACCTGCTCAGCGACCCGATGGCCGGCATGTCCCGCGAGACCAGCCAGATGCTGCTCGGCGGCGCCTACCAGTGGGCCGAGCCGGACGACGTGCGCGAGCTCGCCGACGCCGACGAGCTCGAGCTGGCCGGGCTGCGCTTCGTCGTCGACCACACGCCGGGCCACACGCCCGGATCGGTCACCTTCCGCACCCCCTACGACGGCGAGGACATCTCGCAGGTCATGTTCGCCGGCGACCTGCTCTTCCAGGGATCGATCGGTCGTACCGACCTGCCCGGCGGCGACCATGCCGCGATGCTGCGCTCGCTGTCGGCGAAGGTCCTGACGCTGCCCGACGACGTCGTCGTCCTGCCCGGCCACGGCGACCAGACCTCGATCGGTCGCGAGCGCGTCACCAACCCCTACCTGCTCGATCTCGCCGAGGACGGCTCGGCGGGACGCGTGACCCGAGGTCTCTGACACCCATGGCCAAGCCCACCCCGCTCAGCGGGTTCCCCGAACTGCTGCCTGCCCAGCGCGTCGTCGAGCAGCAGGTGCTCGACACCCTGCGTCGTGTCTTCGAGCTGCACGGGTTCGCCAACATCGAGACCCGCGCCGTCGAGCCGCTCGACCAACTGCTGCGCAAGGGCGACACCTCCAAGGAGGTCTACCTTCTGCGCCGCCTGCACGAGGAGTCGGCCGAGGGTCACGCCGGCCTCGGCCTGCACTTCGACCTCACGGTGCCGTTCGCGCGTTACGTGCTCGAGCACGCCGGCAAGCTGGAGTTCCCCTTCCGCCGCTACCAGATCCAGAAGGTGTGGCGCGGCGAGCGGCCGCAGGAGGGCCGCTACCGGGAGTTCACCCAGGCCGACATCGACATCGTCGGCCGCGACGAGCTCGGCTTCCACCATGACGTCGAGGTCGCGCGGGTCATGCTCGACGCCCTGCGCCGCCTCGACTTCCTGCCGCCGTTCCGGCTCCAGGTCAACAACCGCAAGCTGATCCAGGGCTTCTACAGCGGGCTGGGCGCCACCGACACCGACGAGGTCATGCGGGTCGTCGACAAGCTCGACAAGCTGAGCACCGATCAGGTGCGCGCGCTGCTCGTCGACGAGGTCGGGCTCACGGGCGAGCAGGCCGACGCGTGCCTGGCGTTGGCCACGATCCGCAGCACCGACGACTCCTTCGTCGCGCGGGTGCGCGAGCTCGGCGTCGAGCACCCGCTGCTCGACGAAGGGCTGACCGAGCTCGCCGCGGTCGTCCGCGGCTGCGCGCCGCTGGCCGCGCACGCCGACGGCAAGGTGAGCATCGAGGCCGACCTCTCCATCGCGCGCGGGCTCGACTACTACACCGGCACCGTGTTCGAGACCCGCCTGGCCGGCCACGAGTCGCTCGGGTCGATCTGCTCGGGCGGACGCTACGACGCGCTGGCCACCGACGGCCGGACGACGTACCCCGGCGTCGGCATCTCCCTCGGCGTGAGCCGGGTCCTGGTGCCGCTGCTCGGCTCCGGCGCGCTGGTCGCCGACCGCACCGTGCCGAGCGCCGTCCTCGTCGCCCTGCTGGACGACGACGCCCGCGAGGCCGCCGATGCCATCGCCGACGCCCTGCGGGCGCGCGACATCCCGTGCGAGGTAGCGCCGAGCCCGCAGAAGTTCGGCAAGCAGATCCGCTACGCCGAGCGGCGCGGCATCCCCTACGTCTGGTTCCCGCAGGACGACGGCGGCCACCAGGTCAAGGACATCCGCACCGGCAATCAGGTGGACGCCGACCCGGCCACCTGGACACCATCGAGTTCCGACCTGCGCCCGCAGGTCGTCATCAGCCCATCGGAGGAGACCACCCCGTGATCCGCACCCACGACGCCGGCGCGCTGCGCGCCGAGCACGCAGGCCAGACCGTCACCCTCGCCGGGTGGGTGGCCCGTCGGCGCGATCACGGCGGTGTGGCGTTCCTCGATCTGCGCGAGGCCAGCGGCGTCGTCCAGGTCGTCGTGCGCGACGAGGAGGTCGCCCACAGCCTGCGCAGCGAGTTCTGCATCAAGGTCGTCGGCGAGGTGAGCCTGCGCCCGGACGGCAACGCCAACCCCAACCTGCCCTCGGGCGAGATCGAGGTCATCGCCAGCGAGGTCGAGGTGCTCAGCACTGCGGCGCCGTTGCCGTTCCCGATCGACGACGCCGCCCAGGGCGGCGGCGAGGTCGGCGAGGAGACCCGCCTGAAGTACCGCTACCTCGACCTGCGCCGCAGCGGCCCGGCCGCGGCCATCCGGCTGCGCTCGCGCATCAACGCCGCCGCCCGCGAGGTGCTCGGCGCGCGCGACTTCGTCGAGGTCGAGACGCCCACGCTCACCCGCTCCACCCCCGAGGGCGCCCGCGACTTCCTCGTGCCCGCTCGTCTGCGCCCGGGCAGCTGGTACGCGCTCCCGCAGAGCCCGCAGCTGTTCAAGCAGCTCCTGATGGTCGGCGGCCTCGAGCGGTACTACCAGATCGCCCGCTGCTACCGCGACGAGGACTTCCGCGCCGACCGGCAGCCGGAGTTCACCCAGCTCGACATCGAGATGAGCTTCGTCGAGCAGAGCGACGTCATCGAGCTGATGGAGGCCGTGCTCAGCCGCATGTGGGCCGAGATCGGCTACGAGATCCCCACGCCGATCCCGCACATGACCTACGCCGACGCCATGCGGCGCTTCGGCTCCGACAAGCCCGACCTGCGCATGGGTCAGGAGCTCGTCGAGTGCACCGAGTACTTCGCCGAGACCACGTTCCGGGTCTTCCAGGCCGAGTATGTCGGCGCCGTCGTCATGCCCGGCGGCGCCTCGCAGCCCCGCAAGCAGCTCGACGCCTGGCAGGAGTGGGCCAAGCAGCGCGGCGCCCGCGGCCTCGCCTACGTCCTGGTGGGGGAGGACGGCGAGCTCGGCGGCCCCGTCGCCAAGAACCTCTCCGACGCCGAGAAGGCCGGTCTGGCCGCCCATGTGGGCGCGCAGCCGGGCGACTGCATCTTCTTCGGTGCCGGCGCCACCAAGTCGACCCGTGGCCTCCTCGGTGCCGCGCGCCTGGAGATCGGACGCCGCTGCGGCCTCATCGACGAGTCCCAGTGGGCCTTCGTCTGGGTCGTCGACGCTCCGCTGTTCGAGCCGGCCTCGGACGCCGTCGCCTCGGGCGACGTGGCGGTCGGTGCGGGCGCCTGGACGGCCGTGCACCACGCCTTCACCTCGCCCCAGGACGTCGAGAACTTCGACGCCGACCCCGGCAACGCCCTGGCCTGGGCCTACGACATCGTCTGCAACGGCGTCGAGCTCGGCGGCGGATCCATCCGTATCCACCGCGACGACCTCCAGCGGCGGGTCTTCAAGGTGATGGGCATCGACGAGGCCGAGGCGCAGGAGAAGTTCGGCTTCCTCCTCGACGCCTTCGCCTTCGGCGCCCCGCCGCACGGCGGCATCGCGGTGGGTCTCGACCGCATCTGCGCGATGCTGGCCGGGGCCGAGTCGATCCGCGAGGTCATCGCCTTCCCGAAGTCCGGCGGGGGATTCGACCCGCTCACGGCGGCGCCTGCGCCGATCACGGCCCAGCAGCGCAAGGAGGCCGGTGTCGACGCCGCGCCCGCGGAGGATCTCGCTCCGAAGGGGTGACCGACCGGACGAACCGCGCGTTCGGTCGTCCCAAGGGTCGAGACCAGATCGTTATTGCGGGGTGATCGCTCCTGGGGTGCGGCTCGCCTAGAGTCGCCTCGGCGCCGCGCACCTGCGCGCGCCGGTCAGGGGGGTCACCATGCCCCCGCCCCACGGCCGCTACCGCGGCACGAGGACGACAGAGGTGTCATGACGGTTCAGGCCTCCAACCTGGAGAGCGAGCAGATCCCCGACCCGACCGCGGTCGAGACCGCGGGCGGCGGGGCCGTCGCCGGCAAGTCGCCGGGGCGTCTGGCGCTCGAGAGGTTCCGCAAGGACCGGTTGTCGATGGTCTCGGCCGTCGTCGTGGCGATCTACATCCTCCTCGCGATCGTGGCGCCGCTCCTCGTGCACTTCAAGGTGCTCGACCCGCAGACGTTCCACCAGGACCTCCTCAACGCCGACACGCTGCCGGAGGGGTCCTTCGGCGGCATCAGCGCCTCGCACCCGCTCGGTGTCGAGCCGGGCACCGGCCGCGACGTGCTGAGCCGCATCGTCTACGGCATCACGTTCTCCCTCGCCGTCGCGATCGCAGCCACGATGGTCACGATGATCGTCGGCACGGTCATGGGCATCATCTCGGGTTTCGCCGGCGGCTGGACCGACAGCGTCATCGGCCGCTTCATCGACCTGACCCTCTCGTTCCCGCAGACCCTGATGCTGCTGGCGCTCTCGGACCAGGGCGTCAGCCTCCTGGCCGACGTCCTCCCGGGCGAGTCGACCGACCCGCTCCCGAACGGCGCCTACATCGTGCTGGTGCTCGGGCTCTTCGGCTGGCCGAGCATCGCCCGTGTCATTCGCGGTCAGGTGCTGACGATCCGTGAGCGGGAGTTCGTCGAGGCCGCGAAGCTCTTCGGGGCGCCGCGCCGGCGGATCTACTTCAAGGAGATCCTGCCGAACCTCTGGGCACCGCTGCTCGTCAACTTCACCCTCATCATGCCGCTCTACATCTCGGCCGAGGCGGCGCTCGCCTTCCTCGGTGTCAGCATCCCCCCGCCCACACCGACGCTGGGCAACATCCTGACCGGCTCCCTGAACTACGCCCAGGCCGACTTCCTGTTCTTCTCGGCCCCGGCTGTCCTGATCATGATCATCGTCGTCTGCTTCAACCTGCTCGGCGACGGGATCCGCGACGCACTGGACCCGAAGTCCGCCCAGTGACCCATCGGTCGGGCGCCGCCGGCGCCCGACCCCCCAGATATCGGCGATACGGAGTCGCCGAGGTGCCGCCGCTCGAGGCGCGACACTCACCCAAGGAGAAGGAATGTTCACTCATCGCAAGCGGTTGCTCGCCAGCACCGCAGTCGCCGCGCTCGCGGCGTCCCTCGCCGCGTGCGGCGGCGGCAGCAGCGACAACGGTTCGTCGTCCGGCGACTCCACGGAGGCCAAGGCCGGCGGCACGCTGAACTACTACATCTTCGCGCCCTACGAGCACGTCGACCCGCAGCGCACCTACGTCGGCGTCGAGCTGACGAACTTCCGCCGCACGGTCTACCGCAGCCTGGTGGCGTTCCCGATCTCCCAGGACCCCGACGTCGCGAACACGCCGGTCCCCGACCTGGCCACCGACACCGGCACCGCCAACGCCGACTCCACCCAGTGGTCCTTCACCATCAAGGACGGCGTGAAGTGGGAGGACGGCAAGGCGATCACGTGTGAGGACTTCAAGTACGGCGCCTCGCGTGTCTTCGCGACCGACGTCATCACCGGTGGTCCGAACTACCTGCTGACCTACCTCGACATCCCCACCGACCCGAAGACCGGCCTGCCGGCCTACGACGGTCCGTACAAGGGCGACGGCCAGGACCTCTTCGACAAGGCGATCACCTGCGACGGCAACACGATCACCTACAAGTTCAAGAAGCCGTGGCCCGACTTCCCGCTGGCGGTCGCCGGTCTGTCGATGATGGACCCGTACCGCGAGGACAAGGACCAGGGCAACAAGTCGAACTACCAGATCTTCTCCAACGGTCCTTACAAGATCGAGGGAAGCATGTGGAACAAGAACAAGGGCGCGCTCTTCGTTCGCAACGAGAACTACGACCCCTCGACCGACTCCACCGACATCCGCAAGGCGCTGCCGGACGAGATCAACTTCAACGTGGGCCAGACCACCGAGACGATCTACGACCAGCTGATCGCCGACTCCGGTGACGCGCAGTACGCGATCACCAGCCAGCGGGTCCCCCCGGCGTACTACTCGCAGATCACCGGCGCCGTCGCCGACCGCTCGACCCTGGTGCCCTCGCCGTACGTCGACTACCTGGTGCCCAACGTGCGTCGCATCGACAACGTCGACGTCCGCAAGGCGCTGGCCATGGCCACCAACAAGGCCGGCTGGATCGAGGCCGGTGGTGGCGAGAAGGCCTACACCCCCGCCGACTCGATCGTGAACCCGGCCGTCGTCGGCTACCAGCCGAACCCGGCCTTCGCCGACATCCCCGACGAGGGTGACCCGGACGCCGCGAAGAAGATGCTCGAGGACGCCGGCGTCACGCTGCCGTACCCGATCAAGTTCACCTACCCGCAGTCCGACACCATGGACAAGATGGCCGCCGCTCTCAAGCAGACCTGGGACGCCGCCGGCTTCGACACCACCCTCGACCCGCTGGGCGACACGTACTACGACGTCATCCAGAAGCCCGACAAGGACAGCGACATCGTCTGGGCGGGTTGGGGTTCGGACTGGCCCTCGGCCATCACCGTCACCCCGCCGCTGTTCGACAGCCGTCCGAACCTGAGCGCCGCCTCCGACGGCCAGGACTACGGCGGTTACAAGAGCGACGCGTTCAACAAGCTGGTCGACGCCGCTCAGGGCGCTGCCTCGCTCGACGAGCAGACCAAGGCGCTCCAGGAGGCCGACGCGGTGCTCGGTGAGGATGTCGCGTACATCCCGCTCGAGATCTCGCAGTTCTACTTCCTGCACGGCTCGAAGGTCGTCGGCTTCACCACGACGCCGGCCTCCAGCAGCTACCCCGACCTCGGCGCCATCGGCGTCGAGAACTGATCGGCGTAGCTCCGACGCAGTAGGCCGGGCGGTCGCCTCGCGCGACCGCCCGGCTCTCGGGGTGGGGATGCCTCCGGTGTCCCCACCCCGCACCATGTCGCCGCCCGGGAGATCCCCGCAGCGACGGCAGGGCACACGACCCCGAACACTTGAGGTGGTTCCTCCCGCATGTTGGCCTACATCGTCCGGCGCCTGTTCATCGGCGTGATCATGCTGCTGGTCATGAGCATGGTGACCTTCGTGCTCTTCTTCTCCACCGGCGATCCCGCGCGTCGCGCGTGCGGCAAGAACTGCTCGCTGGCGCAGATCGAGCAGACGAAGAAGTCGCTGGGCTACGACAAGCCGCTGGTGAGCCAGTGGACCGACTTCCTCGAAGGCATCGTGAAGGGACGACAGTTCCCCGACGACCCGGTGCTGCGCGAGAGGAACCCGGAGCAGGTCGTCGACTGCGCCGCTCCGTGCCTGGGCTACTCGGTGGTCAACGTGGCGACGGTGAACGAGGAGATCAAGGAGTCCTTCCCGGTCTCCCTGTCCCTCGCCCTCATCGCCCTCATCATGTGGGTGACCGGCGGCGTGCTGCTCGGCGTCTTCGCCGCCGTGTTCAAGGGATCGATCCTCGACCGCGGCGTCGTCGGCCTCTCCCTGATCTTCTACGCCTTCCCGACCTTCTTCATCGGCGTCTTCCTGTTGAAGTTCCTGGCGATCAAGTGGGGGCTGACACCGGTGCCCTCCTACACGCCGATCGCCGAGGCGGGCGTCTTCACCTGGCTCAACAACCTCCTGCTTCCCGCGCTCACCCTCGCCCTGGTCTACATGGCCGGCTACGTGCGCATCACCCGCGCCTTCGTGCTGGAGTCGATGAGCGAGGACTACGTCCGAACCGCTCGCGCGAAGGGCCTCCCGAACCGGGTCGTGCTCGTCAAGCACAGCGTCCGTGCGGCGCTCACGCCGTTGGTCACCATGGTCGGCCTCGACTTCGCCGGCCTCGTGGGCGGCGCGATCATCACCGAGACGGTCTTCAACTTCAACGGCCTGGGCAAGCTGGCCGTGCAGTCGATCCAGACCAAGGACCTGCCCACGATGGTCGGCCTGGTGCTGCTGCTCGGCGCCTTCGTGATCGTGGCCAACATCATCGTCGACGTGCTGTACGCCGTCATCGACCCCCGCGTGCGGGTCGGCTGAGGGGGCGAGTGAGAGAGATGAGCGAGAGCATGAGCTTCCTGTCGGTCCAGGACCTCAAGGTCCACTTCCCGACCCAGGACGGCGTCGTCAAGGCCACCGACGGCCTCTCCTTCGACCTGCAGAAGGGTCAGACCCTCGGCATCGTGGGCGAGTCGGGCTCGGGCAAGTCGGTGTCGAGTTCCACGATCCTCGGCCTGCACCGACGCACTCGCGCCAAGGTCAGCGGCCAGATCCTCCTGGAGGGCACCGACCTGCTGACCATCTCCGATGAGGAGATGCGCCAGCGTCGCGGCAAGGACGTCGCGATGATCTTCCAGGACCCGCTCTCGGCGATGCACCCGTACTACACGGTGGGCAACCAGATCGCCGAGGCCTACCGCGTGCACAACGACGTCTCGAAGAGGGCGGCCCGCACGCGCGCCATCGAGATGCTCGACCGGGTCGGCATCCCGCAGCCCGACCGACGCGTCGACGACTACCCGCACCAGTTCTCCGGCGGCATGCGGCAGCGCGCGATGATCGCGATGGGGCTGATCAACAACCCCGGCCTGCTCATCGCCGACGAGCCGACGACCGCGCTCGACGTGACGGTGCAGGCGCAGATCCTCGACCTGCTCCAGGACCTCCAGCGCGAGTTCGACTCCGCGATCATCATCATCACCCACGACCTCGGCGTCGTCGCCGAGATGGCCGACAACGTGCTGGTGATGTACGCCGGGCGCGCGGTCGAGTACGGCGCCTGCAAGGAGATCCTCACGCACCCGGAGATGCCCTACACGTGGGGTCTGCTCTCGAGCGTGCCCGACGTCGCCGGCGACACCGAGGCCAAGCTCCTGCCGATCCCCGGCAACCCGCCGAGCCTGCTCAACCCGCCGTCCGGCTGCGCCTTCCACCCGCGCTGCACCCACCGCGACAAGGTCCAGGGCGATCTGTGCACCACGCAGCTGCCCGACCTGGTGCCCGGCCCGCGGGGCGGCACCCACCTCAAGCGGTGCCACATCGCCAACCCGGACGTCATCTACGCGCAGGAGATCCTGCCCGAGATCGCCCCCGACCTGGTCGAGGAGCTGTGATGGACGCCGTGACCACCCCGACCGCGACGCAGGAGAACCGAAGCACCGTGCCCGCCGAGAACGGCCGTCCGCTCCTCGAGGTCGAGGACCTCCAGATGTACTTCCCGGTGAAGTCGTCGGGAGTCATCCGCCGCACCATCGGCCACGTGCAGGCCGTCGACGGCGTGTCGTTCCAGCTGGGTGCGGGCCAGTCCCTCGGCCTCGTGGGCGAGTCGGGTTGCGGCAAGTCCACCACCGGTCGCCTGATCACCCGGCTCTACGAGCCGACCGGTGGCGCGGTGCGGTTCGAGGGTGAGGACATCACCGCGTACTCGGCCAAGCGTCTCCAGCCGCTGCGCCGGGAGATCCAGATGATCTTCCAGGACCCCTACACCTCGCTGAACCCGCGGCACACGGTCGGCTCGATCGTCGGCGCGCCGCTGGCGATCCACAACGTGGTGCCGAAGAACAAGATCCTCGCCCGGGTGCAGGAGCTCCTCGAGATCGTGGGTCTGAACCCCGAGCACTACAACCGCTACCCGCACGAGTTCTCCGGCGGTCAGCGCCAGCGCATCGGCATCGCCCGGGCGCTGACCCTCCAGCCGAAGCTGCTCGTGGCCGACGAGCCGGTCTCCGCGCTCGACGTCTCCATCCAGGCGCAGGTCATCAACCTTCTGCAGGACCTGCAGAAGGAATTCGGGATCGCGTTCCTCTTCATCGCCCACGACCTCGCGGTGGTGCGTCACTTCTGCCCCGAGGTCGCGGTGATGTACCTGGGCAAGATCGTCGAGATCGCCGACCGCGAGTCGCTCTACGACCGCCCGGCGCACCCCTACAGCCAGGCGCTGCTCTCCGCCGTCCCCGACGTCCGGCAGGCCGCCATCGGTGGACGCCGTGAGCGCATCCGTCTGACCGGCGACGTGCCCAGCCCGATCAACCCGCCCTCGGGCTGCCGCTTCCGTACGCGCTGCCCGATCGCGCAGGAGATCTGCGCCAAGGTCGAGCCGCCGCTGCTGCAGATCGGTCCGCGGCACAAGGTCGCCTGCCACTTCCCGGGCGAGCTGGGCAAGCAGCCCGACAAGCCGATCACCGCGCGCATGCTCGGGGTCGACGACAACGGCACGCCCGACCCGGGCGCCGAGCCGGTGGCCGACCTCGGCAACCGCCCCGGTTACGGCGACACCTGGTTCGACCTGACGAACAAGACCATCGTCCACGGCTGAGCTCTTACCGGAGTCGTGCGTCGGGCCGGATCCCCCCTCGGAGGGTCCGGCCCGATGCCGTCGCGGCGTCCTCGGCTGGTTGACTAGCCGCCATGGCCATGGACGAGACCGACGGGCTCTTCGACGTCCCCGGCGCCTCGCGGGCCCGGGGGAGCGGTGGATCGCTCGAGGCCAACACCCACGAGTCGGCGCCCCTGGCGGTGCGCATGCGACCGCGCACGCTCGACGAGCTCGTCGGTCAATCCCAGCTGCGCGAGCCCGGTTCGCCGCTGCGTCAGCTCATCGACGACCAGCGCTCGCTCTCCCTGCTGCTGTGGGGCCCGCCCGGCACGGGCAAGACGACGATCGCGGCCATCGTGTCGGGCCAGACCGACCGCCGGTTCGTGGAGATCTCGGCGGTCTCCGCCGGGGTGAAGGAGGTGCGGGCCGCCATCGAGGGCGCCCGCGCCGAACTGGTCGGCACCGGTCGGGAGACCGTGCTCTTCGTCGACGAGGTGCACCGCTTCTCCAAAGCCCAGCAGGACGCCCTGCTGCCCGGCGTGGAGAACCGGTGGGTGACGCTCGTCGCCGCGACGACCGAGAACCCCTTCTTCTCCGTGATCTCCCCCCTGCTCTCCCGATCGCTGCTGCTGCGACTGGAGTCGCTGACCGACGACGACATCCGCGACGTCGTCGAGCGGGCGCGCGTCGACGAACGCGGCCTGGCCGGAGCGGTCGAGATCGACGAGGCTGCCCGCGACCACCTCGTCCGACTCGCCGGCGGCGACGCCCGCCGGGCGCTCACCTACCTCGAGGCCGCCGCCGGCGCGGCCGCGGCCCGCGGCGTCACCACGATCGACCTGGCCACCGCCGAGACGGCCGCCGACCAGGCTGCCGTCCGCTACGACCGGCAGGGCGATCAGCACTACGACGTCACCAGCGCCTTCATCAAGTCCGTGCGCGGCTCCGACGCCGACGCCGCCCTGCACTACCTCGCGCGGATGATCGAGGCGGGGGAGGACCCGCGCTTCATCGCCCGCCGGCTGGTCATCCTGGCCAGCGAGGACATCGGCCTGGCCGATCCGACCGCGCTCACGACCGCGGTCGCCGCGGCCCAGGCCGTGCAGCTCATCGGGATGCCCGAGGCCGGTCTCAACCTCGCCCACGCGACCATCGCGCTGGCGGTGGCCCCGAAGTCCAACGCCGTCACGACCGCGCTCGGGGCGGCCACGGCCGACGTGCGGGCCGGACGGATCGGCGCCGTGCCGCCGCACCTGCGCGACGGGCACTACGCGGGCGCGAAGAAGCTCGGGCACGCCTCGGGCGCCGCCACGCCCTACCGCTACAGCCACGACGAGCCGTTCGGGATCGCCGAACAGCAGTACCTGCCCGACGTCGTCGCCGACGCCGCCTACTACCAACCGACCTCCCACGGCGCCGAGGCGGGCGTCAAGGAGCGCTGGGAGCGGGTGCGCCGCATCATCCGCGGAGGCGTCACGGGCGGGCGGTGAGGCCGGGCTCCGCCACGATAGGCTCGGGGATCGTGACCGAGGAGTGGGGCGTGCCGGCGTGGCTCGCGGTGCTGGCCGTCGTGGCCCTGGCATCGCTGCTCGTGGCGACCCTGCGCCTCACCCGCGAGATCGCCGACCACCGCCACCTCCTCGCCGCGCTGCGCGACGAGGTCGCGCGCCGCTCCCTCGCCCAGGCCGAGACCGCCGACCGGCTCGCCCGCGTCGAACGCCGGTTGGCACGGCTGCACCAGAACGCCGACGCCGAGTTCGTCATCACCGATCTCGGTGATCTCTCCGGCCTCGGCGACCCCGGCGAGCACCCGCTGGACGCCGAGGTGCCCGCTGCGCCGCAGCAGGTCGTCAGCATCGAAGGGCCGCTCTTCGCCGACCTCGTGCTGCGCGAGTCCGTCGTCCAGGTGGCCTCGTTCGCCCAGGGCCTGCGACGCGCCCTCTCACCCGAGACCCGCAACCGCATCCGCTTCGAGATGCGCCGCGAGGTCAAGCGCTCGCGTCGTCAGCGCCGCCAGGAGACCCGCCTCGCCCGGCGGGCCTGGGAGGCCCAGCAGCGGCGCCGGGAGACGGTGGCGCCGTGAGCCGCAGCTTCTGGTTCGCGGCCGGTGCGGGGGCCGCGGTCTACACGATGGTGCGCGTGCGACGCGCCGCGGAGATCCTCACCGCCGACGGCCTGGCCGACCGGCTGAGCGCCGTCCGTCTCGGTGCCCGCCTCGTGCGCGAGGAGATCGCGCAGGGCAAGGCCGAGGCCGAAACCGACTTGCGGCGCCGCCTCGGGGTGGCGCCTCCTGGTACCCCGCTCGAGCTCACGGCCCGGGCGACCCACGACGACCCGGCGCCGCCGCGCGGCCCGGCAGGACAGGAAGGCACGATCTGATGGAGACCGCGGAGATCCGGCGCCGCTTCATCGCTCACTTCGAGCGCAACGGCCACGCGGTGGTGCCCTCGGCGTCCCTCCTGCTCGACGACCCCAACCTGCTGTTCGTCAACGCGGGCATGGTGCCGTTCAAGCCCTACTTCCTGGGCCAGGAGACCCCGCAGTGGTCGACGGCCACGAGCGTGCAGAAGTGCGTGCGCACCCTCGACATCGAGGAGGTCGGCAAGACCACCCGCCACGGCACCTTCTTCCAGATGTGCGGCAACTTCTCCTTCGGCGACTACTTCAAGGAAGGCGCCATCCGCTTCGCCTGGGAGCTGGTCACCGGCTCGGTCGAGGACGGCGGCTACGGCTTCGACCCCGAGAAGATCTGGGTGACGGTGCTCCCGAGCGACACCGAGGCCAAGGAGCTGTGGCACACCGTCGCGGGCCTGCCCTACGAGCGCATCCAGGAGCGCGGCCTGAAGGACAACTACTGGAACATGGGCGTGCCCGGCCCCGGCGGCCCGTGCTCGGAGATCTACATCGACCGCGGCCCCCAGTACGGTCCCGACGGCGGCCCGAACGCCGACGAGGACCGCTTCCTGGAGATCTGGAACCTCGTGTTCATGCAGGAGGAGCTCTCCGCTGTCCGCGCGAAGGACGACTTCGACGTCGCGGGCCCGCTGCCGGCCAAGAACATCGACACCGGCATGGGCCTGGAGCGGGTCGCCTACCTGCTCCAGGGCAAGGAGAACATGTACGAGATCGACGAGGTCTTCCCCGTCATCGAGCGTGCCTCCGAGCTCACCGGCAAGCGGTACGGCGCCGACGAGGGCGACGACGTCCGCTTCCGCGTGGTGGCCGACCACATCCGCTCCGCCCTCATGCTCATCAACGACGGCGTCACGCCGGGCAACGAGGCCCGCGGCTACGTGCTGCGGCGGCTGCTGCGCCGCGCGATCCGCTCGATGCGTCTGCTCGGCTACGACGGCAAGGCGCTGCCCGAGCTGCTGCCGGTCAGCAAGGAGCGCATGAAGGCCTCCTACCCCGAGCTCGAGGCGAACTTCGAGCGCATCACGCGCGTCGCGTACGCCGAGGAGGACGCCTTCCGCAAGACGCTCGCGGCGGGCACCCAGATCTTCGACCAGGCCGCCACCGAGACCAAGGACGCCGGCCAGACCCGGCTCTCGGGCGCCAAGGCGTTCGCGCTGCACGACACCTACGGCTTCCCGATCGACCTCACCCTCGAGATGGCCTCCGAGGCCGGCCTCAGCGTGGATGAGGAGGGCTTCCGCGCCCTCATGGCCGAGCAGCGCGAGCGCGCCAAGGCCGACGCGAAGTCGAAGAAGGGCCAGCACGCCGACACCGGCGTCTACCGCGGCATCCTCGACGAGCACGGCCCGACCACGTGGCTGGCCTACGAGACCCTCGAGACCGAGTCGAAGGCGCTGGCCCTGCTCTCCGGCGGCGCGCCGGCGGCGTCCCTGGGTGCCGGTGAGATCGGCGAGCTGGTGCTCGACCGCACGCCGTTCTACGCCGAGTCCGGCGGTCAGGCCGCCGACGCCGGCATCATCGAGTTCGACGGCGGACGCCTCGAGGTGCTCGACGTGCAGCGTCCTGTGCGCGGGCTCGTCGTCCACCAGGTGCGGGTCGTCGACGGCGAGTTCGCCCCGGGCAGCGCCCTGCACGCCCGGGTCGACCCGGAGTGGCGCATCGGCGCGCGCCAGGCGCACTCGGGCACCCACGTGGTGCACGCCGCGCTCCGGGAGGTGCTCGGCCCCACCGCCCTGCAGGCCGGTTCCTACAACCGGCCCGGCTACCTGCGTCTCGACTTCGGCTGGACCACCGGCCTGAGCGAGGCCCAGGTGCGCGACATCGAGCAGGTCAGCAACCAGGCGCTGCGCGCCGACCTGCCCGTGAGCTGGCAGTACATGACCCTGCCCGAGGCCCGCGACTGGGGCGCGATCGCGCTCTTCGGCGAGACCTACGACGAGTCGAAGGTGCGCGTCGTGGAGATCGGCGGCCCCTGGTCGCGCGAACTGTGCGGTGGCACCCACGTCGACCACTCCTCCCAGATCGGCACCGTCGTCGTCACCGGCGAGTCCTCGGTCGGCTCGGGCAACCGCCGCATCGAGGCGCTCACCGGCGTCGAGGGCTTCGCCTACCTCGCCCGCGAGCGTGACGTCGTCGGCCAGCTCACCGGCCTGCTCAAGACCCAGCCCGACGAGCTCGTCGGCCGCATCGGCGACCTCCTCGACCGGCTCAAGGCCGCGGAGAAGGAGATCGAGAAGGTGCGCCTGGCGCAGCTGCTCGCCGCCGGCGGCGAGCTCGCGGCCGGTGCCCAGCAGGTCGGCCCCGTCAAGGTCGTCGCGCACCGCGTCGACGGCGCCGGCGGCGGCGACGTCCGCACCCTCGCGCTCGACGTGCGCGGTCGCCTGCCGCAGGGCGAGCCCGGCGTCGTGGTGATCCTCGGCGTCGAGGACGGCAAGGTCGCCGTCGTGGCCGCGACCAACGACGAGGCCCGCGCCCGCGGCGTCTCGGCCAACGACCTCGTGCGCGTCGTCGGCGGACTGCTCGGCGGCAAGGGCGGTGGCAAGGACGACGTCGCCCAGGGCGGCGGCACCGAGGTCGCGAAGGTCGACGAGGCGCTGGCGCTGGTGGTGGCCGAGGTCGGCCGCGTCGCGGCCGGCTGATGCGCCACGGCGTCCGGCTCGGGATCGACCCCGGAGACGCCCGGATCGGCGTCGCCCGCAGCGACCCGTCCGGGTTCCTCGCGACCCCGGTCGAGACGGTGCGCCGCGGCAAGGGCGACATCGCCCGGATCGCGGCCATCGTGGCCGAGATCGAGCAGGACTCCACCGTGCTCGAGGTCGTCGTGGGCCTGCCCCGCTCGCTGAGCGGCGGCGAGGGACCCGCTGCGGTGAAGGTGCGCGAGTTCGTCGCCGTCCTGGCCCGTCGACTCGCGCCACTGCCGGTACGGCTGGTCGACGAGCGTCTGACCACCGTCTCGGCGGAGGCTATGCTGCGCGATCACGGCCGCAAGGGCGCCCAGCGTCGCGCCGTCGTCGACCAGGCGGCCGCCGTCCTGATCCTCCAGCACGCGCTGGACACCGAACGAGCCACCGGCACACCGCCGGGGGAGAGCGTCGAGGAGAGCCGATGACCGAGCAGGGCGAGGGGTTCCTCCCCGAGGGACTCCCCGACGGCGGTCGGCGTCGACGTCGCAAGAGCCGACTGCCCGGCTGTCTCGCCGCGCTCGTCGCGCTGGCCGTGGTCGTCGGCGGGCTCTACTGGGGCGGCACGAAGACCGTCGGGTGGCTCGAGGACCGCCTCGGTGGCGGCGCCGACTACGCCGGGCCGGGCCGGGGCTCGGTCAGCGTGGAGGTGAAGTCGGGCGACACCGCCACCGACATCTGCCGCACGCTGGCTGCCGAGGACGTCGTCGCGTCGGTCGACGCCTGCATCTCCGCCGCGAACGCGAACCCCGACTCCACCGGCATCCAGGTCGGCTTCTACGACCTCAAGAAGCAGATGAAGGCGGCCGACGCCATCGACGTGCTCGTCGACCCGGCGAACCTGGTGGCCGACAAGGTGACCATCCCCGAGGGGCTCACGGTCGAGCAGATCGTGGCGATCCTGGCGGAGAAGACGAATTTCAAGAAGGCCGCCTTCGACAAGGTGCTCGCGAACCCGGGCGACCTCGACCTCCCGGCCTACGCGAACGGCGACCCCGAGGGCTACCTCTTCCCCTCCACCTACAGCTTCGGTCCGAAGGCCACGCCGCTGGAGATGCTCCAGGCGATGGTCGAGCGCTGGCGTCAGGCCGCGGACGACGCCGGCCTGGAGCAGGCCGCGAAGAAGCTCGGCTACACGCCCGCCGAGCTGATGACGGTGGCCAGCCTGGTGCAGGCCGAGGGCCGCGGGTCTGACATGCCCAAGATCGCCCGCGTCATCTACAACCGCGTCGAGACCACCGGCGCTCCCACCTACGGACTCCTCCAGATCGACGCCACGATCAACTACGCCCTCAAGCGCTCCCTCGTCGCGGTGCCGAGCACCGACGACCTCGACGTCGACTCGCCGTACAACACCTACCGCAACGCCGGTCTGCCGCCGGGGCCGATCGAGGCCCCCGGCGACGACGCGCTCCAGGCCGCCGCGAACCCGGCCGCGGGCGACTGGCTGTTCTACGTCACGGTCAACCTCGCCACCGGCGAGACCAAGTTCACTGCCGACTACGACCAGTTCCTGACCTACAAGCAGGAGCTCCAGCAGTACTGCGCCACGCAGTCCGACCGCTGCTGAACGGCCCGACGATGCGTTGCGCCGTCCTGGGCGACCCCATCGAGCACTCGCTCTCGCCGGTGCTGCACCGCGCGGGTTACGCGGCCGTCGGGCTCGACTGGAGCTACGACCCGGTGCGCGTCGACGGGGCCGGGCTCGCCGCGTTCCTCGACGGTCTCGATACCGACTGGCGCGGACTGTCGCTGACGATGCCACTCAAGCGCACCGTGATGCCGCTGGCCACCAGCATCAGCGACCGTGCCCGCTGGGTCGGCGCGGCCAACACCGTGGTGCTCACCGCGGACGGCGGCCGGCATGCCGACAACACCGACCTGCCCGGCGCCATGGCGGCCGTGCGCGAGCGCTACGACGGCCCCGTCGAGGCCGGCGCGATCCTCGGCGGCGGCGCCACGGCGGCCTCCACCGGGCTCGCCCTGTGCGAGCTGGGCGCCCGCGAGATCACGGTGCTGGCCCGCTCGCCCGAGCGTGCCGAGGAGACCCGGCGGGTGATCGCAGCCCATCCCGCCGCCCCACGGGTCGAGGTGGCGGGCCTGGACGCCGTCCCGGTCGCCGACGTGCTCGTCTCGACCGTCCCGGTGGCGGCGCAGACGCCGGAGATCGTGGCCCGCTGGAGCAACGTGGCGGTGGTCTTCGAGGTCGTCTACGACCCCTGGCCCACACCGTTCGCCTCCGCCGCGGTGTCCTCCGGTGCCGTGCTGGTGGGCGGGCTCGATCTGCTGGTGCATCAGGCGGCGATCCAGTTCACGGCGTTCACCGGCGTCCCGGCGCCGCTGGCGGCGATGCGGGCCGCCGGTGAGGAGGCGCTCGCCGCCCGGAGCCGGGGCTGAGGTCGTGACGCTCGCGCTCGGCATCGCCGCGGTGGTGCTGTGCGCCCTGGCCGGAGCGCTGTCGCCCGCGATCGTGCGCCGGCTGCCGCCACCGGCCGCGGACGCCGGCGAGCGGCCCGCCGACGAGCCCGCGCCGCCGTCCTATCCCGAGGTGGCGGCCTCCCCGTGGTTCGCCCCGGCGGCGGCCCTCGGCAGCGCCGGGGGAGCAGCGCTCGTCTGCCTGCGCCTGGACGCCGGGTGGGACTGGGCCGTCGTGCTGCCCGCCGTCCCCGTGCTGGTGGTGCTCGCCCTCGTCGACGCCCGCACCCGGCTGCTGCCGTCGCGACTGGTGCTCCCCGCGACCGGTCTCGCATTGGCCGTCACGGTGACCGAGGCAGTGATCGCCGACGACCGGGCTCCCGCCGTCGGCGGCCTGATCGGCCTGGTCGCCGTGCGGACGGCGTTCTGGCTGCTGTGGTGGCTGCACTCCGCGGGGCTCGGGTTCGGCGACGTCCGGCTGGCGGGGCTGCTGGGTCTGCTGTTGGGGCGGCTCGGCCTCGCCGAGACCTTCGTCGGCCTCTACGCGGCGTTCGTGCTGTTCGCCGTCCCGGGGCTGGTCTGGGCGCTGGTGCGCCGCGACCGGTCGCTGCTGAAGCGGGCCTACCCGTTCGGCCCGTTCCTGGTGCTCGGTGCCTTCGTCGGCATCGCCCTCGGCCCGCTGTGGAAGTAGCGATGATCTCGCCCCCGGCGCTCGGTGCGGGGTACGTGAGACGCGCGTGAAACACTGAGCCCATGCTGCGTTGGCTCACTGCGGGCGAGTCCCACGGCCCGTCACTGGTCGCGATCCTGGAGGGGCTGCCCGCCCACGTCCGGATCACCACCGAGGAGATCTCCGACTCCCTCGCGCGCCGCCGTCTTGGCCACGGCCGCGGTGCGCGCATGAAGTTCGAGCAGGACGAGGTCACGATCTCCGGCGGCGTCCGTCACGGCGAGACCCAGGGCGGCCCGGTCGCGATCATCGTCGGCAACACCGAATGGCCCAAGTGGGAGAAGGTCATGGCGGCCGACCCGGTCGACGCCGACGAGCTCGAGGCGCTGGCGCGCAACGCCGCCCTCACCCGCCCGCGGCCCGGCCACGCCGACCTCGTGGGCATGCAGAAGTACGACTTCACCGAGGCCCGGCCCATCCTCGAGCGCGCCTCGGCCCGCGAGACCGCGGCCCGCGTGGCGCTGGGTCGCGTGGCGTCCAACTTCCTCGAGCAGGCCACCGGTGCCCGCATCGTCTCCCACGTCGTCGAGCTCGGCGGCGTCCCGGCACCGGCCGGCCTCGTGCCAGCCCCCGACGACGTCGAGCGCCTCGACGCCGACCCCGTGCGCTGCCTCGACCCCGAGGCCAGCGCGGCGATGGTGGCCCGCATCGAGCAGGCCCACAAGGACGGCGACACGCTCGGCGGCGTCGTCGAGGTCGCCGTCCACGGGCTCCCGCCGGGCCTCGGCTCGCACGTGCACTGGGACCGGCGCCTCGACGCGCGGCTCGCCAGCGCCCTCATGGGCATCCAAGCGATCAAGGGCGTCGAGGTCGGCGACGGCTTCCTGCTCGCCGCGACCCCCGGCTCGCAGGCTCACGACGAGATCGTCAGCACCGACGAGGGCCTGCGGCGCACGTCGGGCCGCTCCGGCGGCACCGAGGGCGGCATGAGCACCGGCGAGATCCTGCGCGTGCGCGCCGCGATGAAGCCGATCGCCACCGTGCCCCGGGCGCTGCGCACCGTCGACGTCGCCACCGGCGAGGCCGCCGTGGCCCACCACCAGCGCTCCGACGTCTGCGCCGTCCCGGCGGCCGGCATCGTCGCCGAGGCGATGGTCGCCCTCGTGCTGGCCGAGGCCGTGCTGGAGAAGTTCGGCGGCGATTCGGTGGGCGAGACCCGCCGCAACGTCGAGAGCTACCTGGGCTCGCTGAGGTACCGGTGAGCCCGCGGGCGGTGCTGATCGGCCCGATGGGGGCCGGCAAGACCACCGTCGGCCGGCTCCTGGCGCAGCGGTGGGGCGTCTCGGTGCGCGACACCGACGCCGACATCGAGGCCGCCGAGGGCCGCAGCGTCTCCGACATCTTCGTCGACTCCGGCGAGCCCTACTTCCGCGAGCGCGAGCGCGAGGCCGTGGCCCGGGCCCTGGCCGAGCACGACGGCGTCCTCGCCCTCGGCGGTGGCGCGGTGCTCGACCCCGACACGCGTGCCGCGCTGGTCGGGCACCCCGTCGTCTTCCTGCGGGTCGGGCTCTCGGACGCCGCGTCGCGGGTCGGCCTGGGCACCTCCCGGCCGCTCCTGCTCGGCAACGTGCGCGGCCGCATGAAGCAGCTGCTCGACGAGCGCACCCCCATCTACGAGGCAGCGGCCACCGTCGCCGTCGACACCGACGGCCGGACGCCGGCCGAGGTCGCCGACGCCGTCGAGGCCGCGCTGGAGGAGGCCCGATGACCACCGACGCGACCGTCCTGCCCGTCCGGGGTGCCGCGCCCTACGACGTCGTCATCGGCCACGGTGTCAGCGCGCGTGTGGTCGACCTGCTCGGCGACGCGCCCACCCGGGTGGCCCTCGTCGTCTCCGACACCCTGCGCGGGCTCGCCGCGCCGATCGAGAAGGCGCTGGCCGAGCGGTACGCGCTCACCGTCATCGAGATCCCCGAGGGCGAGCAGGCCAAGGCGGCCGCTACCGCGATCACCTGCTGGGAGGCCCTCGGCGAGGCCGGTTTCACCCGCTCCGACGCCGTCGTCACCTTCGGCGGCGGCGCCACCACCGACCTCGGCGGCTTCGTGGCCGCCACCTGGCTGCGCGGCGTCCGCGTCGTGCACGTGCCGACCACGCTGCTGGCGATGGTCGACGCCGCCGTCGGCGGCAAGACCGGCATCAACACCGGCGCCGGCAAGAACCTCGTCGGATCGTTCTTCGAGCCCAGCGGCGTGCTCTGCGACCTCGCCTTCCTCGCCTCGTTGCCGCACGCCGAACTCGTCGCCGGCATGGGCGAGGTCGTCAAGTGCGGCTTCATCGCCGACCCCGAGATCCTGCGGCTCGTCGAGCAGACCCCCGACGTCGACGCCGTCCTCGACCCCGCCGGCCCGGTGCTGCGCGAGCTGGTCGAGCGGGCGATCGCGGTGAAGATCGACGTCGTCGTCGCCGACCTCAAGGAGACCGGGGGCGCCGACGGCCACCCGGGTCGCGAGGTGCTCAACTACGGCCACACCCTCGCCCACGCGATCGAGCGCGCCGAGGACTACGGCATCCGGCACGGCGAGGCGGTGGCCATCGGCTGCGTCTTCGTCGCCGAGGTGGCGCACCGCTCCGGTCTGCTGTCGGCCGCCACGCTCGAGCGGCACCGCACCGCCTTCGGGCGGGTCGGCCTGCCGATCGGCTACGACGCGGCCGCCTTCGCCGACCTGCTCGCCACGATGCGGGTCGACAAGAAGTCGCGCGGCGCGCAGCTGCGACTCATCGTGCTCGAGGAGTCCGACGGCGTCCTGTCACCGCGGGTGCTCGCCGCTCCCGACGAACAGGTGCTGGCTGAGTCCTACGCCGCGCTGGGGAGCGCGTCATGAGCCGCGTGCTGGTCCTCAACGGCCCGAACCTCGGCCGGCTCGGACGCCGTCAGCCGGAGATCTACGGCTCGACGACGCACGCCGAACTCGCCGACCTGTGCGTCGCGTGGGGGGCCGAGCTCGGCCTGGACGTCGAGGTGCGTCAGACCAACCACGAGGGCGTCATGGTCGACTGGCTGAACGAGGCCGCCGACGACGGGTGCGCCGTCGTCCTCAACGCCGCCGCGTGGACCCACTACTCCTACGCGATCTACGACGCCTGCGCCCAGCTGACCGGCCCGCTCGTCGAGGTGCACATCAGCGAACCGAAGCAGCGCCCCGAGGTCTTCCGCCACACCTCGGTCATCACCCCCCACGCCGTCCAGGTGGTCGCCGGACTCGGGATCGACGGGTACCGCGTGGCGCTCGGGGTGGTCGCGGAGCGGGGCTGAGGGGTGCGGGAGTTTCCCCGCGCGGTTCCTGGGGGTGAGTGCAACACCGGCCGAGTGAGGGGTGTGTTGCATGTCGGGTCTGGTGTTCTC
>NZ_BAAAZH010000016.1:0-111974 GCF_039536805.1 Nocardioides fonticola
ACCTTCGACCCTCAGAGGTCATCACCGACCTCCTGTTGCACTGACCGCCCGAAAGCGCCCCGGTCGGCCGGGGAAACTGCCCCCCGGCCCCGCGACACGCGCCTGTGACGCCTGATATCCCTGTGACGGGTGGGACGGTGTCCTAGGTTGGTGACATGGCGACCCGTACGTCTTCCCCGCCGGGTTCGCGGAGCACGTCCAGCAGCACCTCGGCACGAGGTGGGTCGAGCACCCGAGCACGGAGTACCGGCAGTTCCACCACGAGCGCGCGCAGCACCGCGCGGGGCAAGCGCCCCGCGCCCAAGCGCGCGCCCGCGAAGGGGAGGAGCTCCTCGGCCAAGCGCCCCGCGCCCCGCGCGGTGCGCTCGGGGCCGAGTCCGGTCGCCCGGGTGCTGGGGGCCGCGCTGCGCGGCATCGTCGCGCTCTGGCTCGGCATCGCCCACGGCATCGGCGCGCTGACCCGCGGCATCGGCCGCGGCGCGCGCGACCTCGACCCCGCCCACCGCCGCGACGGTGCCGGACTGCTGCTCATCGCGCTCGCGGTCGCCACCGCCGGCGCCGTGTGGTTCCAGATCGGCGGCAGCCTCATGGGCGGCCTCCAGACCGCGGTCGCCGGCTCGGTCGGCAAGCTGGGCTGGTTCGTGCCGCTCGCGCTGGTCGTCGGCGGCTGGCGCATCATGCGCGACCCCGTCGCCACGGGTCCGGCCGGCCGCCAGGTCATCGGCTGGGGCGCCCTGCTCTTCGGCCTCCTCGGCCTGGTGCACATCGCCAACGGCAGCCCGCAGCCGGTCGACGGCGACTCCACGCCGCTCCAGCAGGGCGGCGGCGCGATCGGCTACGTCGTGTCCTCGCTGCTGCTCGACCTGCTCCAGTCGCGCCTGGTCGTCGTCCCGCTGCTCCTGCTGCTCGCGGCCTTCGGCGTCCTGGTCATCACCGCCACCCCGGTCTACCAGGTGCCCGCCCGACTCGCCGACCTGCGCGATCGCGCGCTGGGGCGCCACCTCGAGGACGACGCCGCCGCCACGGGTCGCGGCCGCGCCCTCGACGACACGATCGATCCCGCGATGGGCGACCCCGCCTACGACTCCCCGGTGCTGCCGGTGCGCGAACGGCGCACCCGCAAGCGCAAGGACGCCCTCGACGTCGCCCTGGAGGAGGGCACCGAGGCGGCCGAGGGTGCCGACGTCGGCCTCGACCTCTTCGCACCCGACGAGCCCGCCGCCGACGCAGCCGCGACGCCGTCCGATCTCCCGGTCGCCTTCGAGCCCGACCTTCCGGCCGCGAAGGTCGAGCTCGAGCCGCCGCCGCACACGCCGCTGCCGCCGCGGGTGGAGCAGCTCGCGCTCTCCGGCGACATCACCTACAGCCTCCCCGACAGCGAGGTCCTCAAGCCCGGCTCGCCGCACAAGGCGCGGTCCAAGGCCAGCGACGAGGTCGTCGGCCGGCTCACCCAGGTGCTCGACGAGTTCGGCATCGACGCCCAGGTCACCGGCTACACCCGCGGCCCGACCGTCACCCGCTACGAGGTCGAGCTCGGCGCCGGGGTGAAGGTCGAGAAGATCACCGGCATCCAGAAGAACATCGCCTACGCGGTGGCCTCGGCCGACGTCCGCATCCTCAGCCCCATCCCGGGCAAGTCGGCGGTCGGTGTCGAGATCCCCAACCTCGACAAGGAGATCGTCTCCCTCGGCGACGTGCTGCGCTCGAACACCGCCCGCTCCGACCACCACCCGATGGTCGCCGGGCTCGGCAAGGACGTCGAGGGCGGCTTCGTGGTCGCCAACCTCGCCAAGATGCCGCACCTGCTGGTGGCCGGCGCCACCGGCTCGGGCAAGTCGAGCTTCATCAACTCGATGATCACCTCGGTGCTCATGCGGGCCACGCCCGACGAGGTGCGCATGATCATGGTCGACCCCAAGCGGGTCGAGCTGAACGCCTACGAGGGCGTGCCGCACCTCATCACCCCGATCATCACCAACCCGAAGAAGGCCGCCGAGGCGCTGGCCTGGGTCGTGCGCGAGATGGACCTGCGCTACGACGACCTGGCCAACTTCGGGTTCCGCCACGTCGACGACTTCAACAAGGCCGTGCGCGCGGGCAAGGTCGAGGTGCCGCCGGGCAGCGAACGCAAGCTCGAGCCCTACCCCTACCTGCTGGTCATCGTCGACGAGCTCGCCGACCTCATGATGGTCGCCCCGCGCGACGTCGAGGACGCCGTCGTCCGCATCACCCAGCTCGCCCGTGCGGCCGGCATCCACCTGGTGCTGGCCACCCAGCGCCCGAGCGTCGACGTCGTCACCGGCCTGATCAAGGCCAACGTGCCGAGCCGGCTGGCGTTCGCGACCTCCAGCCTCGCCGACAGCCGGGTCATCCTCGACCAGCCCGGCGCGGAGAAGCTGGTCGGTCAGGGTGACGGTCTCTTCCTGCCGATGGGCGCCTCCAAGCCGATCCGCGTGCAGGGCTCGTGGGTCACCGAGGCCGAGATCGCCCAGGTGGTCAAGCACTGCAAGGCCCAGCTGGAGCCGAGCTACCGCGAGGACGTCACCGCCCCGGCGAAGTCCGACCGGGTGCTCGACGACGACATCGGCGACGACCTCGAGCTGGTGATCCAGGCGATAGAGCTGATCGTCTCCACCCAGTTCGGGTCGACCTCCATGCTCCAGCGCAAGCTCCGCGTGGGCTTCGCCAAGGCCGGACGCCTCATGGACATCCTCGAGAGCCGCGGCGTGGTCGGTCCCAGCGAGGGCTCCAAGGCCCGCGACGTCCTCATCAAGCCCGACGAACTCGACTCCGTCATCGCGACCCTCCAGGGGGAGATGTGAACATCGAGGTGCGCCGCAACACCGCCGTCGCCGGCGGCGTCGGCATCGCCGCGAGCGTCGTGGCGCTCGCCTACCTGCTCCGTGCGCTCCAGGACGGCTCGGCGCGCGACTGGATCCTGCTGGTCGTGCTCGCGGCCATCGCCGTCGTCTACCTCCAGTCGCTGTGGGACGCGCGGACGCCGCTGTTCGTCGCCGACGAGGTCGGCGTGCGCATGCGCACCGGCAAGGAGTGGCGCGGGCTGGCCTGGACCGACATCGAGGCCGTCGAGGTGCTGCGGCGCCGCGGCTGGCGCGACGGCGCGCTCGACGTGCTGCCGCGCGGACCGGTCGAGGACGCCGACCCGATCTCGATCCCGCTCTCGCTGGCCACCCGCATCGGCGGCATCGAACCCGCACCGGGCAGCGACCGCGTGGCCGCGCTCGTCGAGGGTCTCAACGCCCTGGCCGACGGGCACGCCGAGGTCGCCGAGATCGAGGGCTACGAGTACGTCGACGAGGACGAGTGGGCCGCCGCGCACGACGAGCCCTCGCTCGAGGATGCCGGCGTCCACCTCGACGAGCTCCCCGACGCGACGCCGGGCGGGGCTGCGGCGTTCTCCCGCCCGCTGCCCGCGGCACCCGTCAGCGAGGACCTCCCGGGCGCCCCCGAGCCGACCCGTGTCTTCCGGCCGCTGCTCGACCGGGTCACCAACGCGCTCGCCGAGCGCCGGCCGCGCCGTCCTCTTGCCGAGCCCGCGGTCGAGCCGGCCACCGGTCCGGCGCCCGCGCCGTTCGTGGGCGTGGCGGCCCCGGTCTCCGTCGGCGGTGCTCCCGTGGTGGCGATGCTCAGCGCCAGCCCGACGCCGAGCCCGCTGCGCGCACCGATCGTGGCCGTCCGCGCCGAGGTCGCCAGCGACCTGGCCCGACTCGACCTCGTCGAGGGTGCCACCGCGCTCGCCCCGCAGGCACGCGAGGACGACGACGAGCGCCGTCCCGCCCTGCCCGAGGCCCGCGAGCTGCGGCGTCCCGGCAGCATCGACCTCGTCGAGGACACCCTGCTGTGGAGCCAGACCGCCTCCGCGGCGTCGGCCGCATTCGTCGACGCTGAGGACGCCGACGCCGGGGACGTCGTCCCCGAGGCCGAGCCGGCACCGGTGCGCACGCCGATCATCGGCCCGCAGCTGGCGGCCGCCCGCGCGCGCCTCGAGCTCAGCGTCGACCAGCTGGCCGAGCGCACCCGCATCCGCCCCCACGTCATCGAGTCGATCGAGATCGACGACTTCGGCCCCTGCGGCGGCGACTTCTACGCCCGCGGCCACCTGCGCACCCTCGCCCGGGTGCTGGGCCTGGACGCCGCCCCGCTCGTCGCCGCCTACGACGACCGCTACGCCGACGCCCCGATCGACCCGCGCCGGGTCTTCGAGGCCGAACTGGCCGGCGCCGCCATCCGCGGCACCCGCGGCGGGCCCAACTGGTCGGTGCTCATCGCCGGGGTCATGGTGGTCGTGCTCGGCTGGTCGATCATGCGGCTGGTCACCGACGCCCCGACGCCGGTGCGCGAGCCGCTCGGCGCCTTCGCCCCCGCCGGCAGCACCGCCGGCGGCACGGGCGGCTCGGTGCCCGTCGTCCTCACCGCCGCCGGCGGCGGCGCCCGGGTCTGGGTGCGCGACGCCGAGAACAAGCTGGTCTTCCGCGGCACCCTCGCCTTCGGCGAGACCAAGGTGCTGCGCGGCGTCGCCCAGCCGGTGCGGGTGCAGTCCAGCGACGGCTCCCTCGAGGTCACCGTCGACGGCACCGACCACGGCGCCCTCGGGCGCACCGGACGTCCTGCTCAGGCCACCTTCGTGGCGTCCGACTGAGCAGGTGGAGGACCCCCGCGCCCCGGGGTGACTCGATGATCGGCCCGGTCGACCGCCCTCGACCGGGCCGATCCCATGTGCGGAACCGGCCCTCAGGGGTTTCGCCCTGCGGTGCACGGGGCGTCATACTCGGAGGCGATCATGACGAAGACGAGTGAGAGCGCCCCCCTGTCGGTGGCGATGGTGACCCTGGGCTGCGCCCGCAACGAGGTCGACTCCGAGGAGTTGGCCGGGCGGTTGGAGGCCGGGGGATTCCGCCTCGTCGACGACCCCGCCGACGCCGACACCGTCGTGGTCAACACCTGCGGCTTCGTCGAGGCCGCCAAGAAGGACTCCGTCGACACCCTGCTGGAGGCCGCCGACCTCAAGGTCGAGCACGGCGGCCGGGCCCAGGCCGTCGTCGCCGTCGGGTGCCTCGCCGAGCGCTACGGCCACGAGCTGGCCTCCTCGCTGCCCGAGGCCGACGCCGTCCTCGGCTTCGACGACTACCCCGACATCGCCGCCCGGCTGCGGTCCATCGTCGCCGGCGAGCAGCACCAGGCCCACACCCCGCAGGACCGTCGCCTGCTGCTGCCGATCACCCCGGTCGAGCGGTCGCTCTCCGACGCCGCCGTGCCCGGCCACGCCTCCGGGCCCGCGAGCGTGCGGCGCCGGTTGGACGCCGGCCCGACCGCCGCGCTGAAGCTGGCCAGCGGCTGCGACCGACGCTGCACCTTCTGCGCCATCCCGAGCTTCCGCGGCGCGTTCGTCAGCCGCCGTCCCACCGACGTCGTCGCCGAGGCGCGCTGGCTCGCCGAGCAGGGGGCACGCGAGCTGTTCCTCGTCAGCGAGAACTCCACCTCCTACGGCAAGGACCTCGGCGACATCCGCCTGCTGGAGACCCTCCTGCCGGAGCTGGCCGCGGTCGAGGGCGTCGCCCGCGTGCGGGTCTCCTACCTGCAGCCCGCCGAGACCCGCCCCGGCCTGATCGAGGCCATCGCCACCACGCCGGGCGTCGTCCCGTACTTCGACCTCAGCTTCCAGCACGCCTCGGCGTCCGTGCTGCGCCGCATGCGCCGCTTCGGCGACCCCGACTCCTTCCTCGGCCTCCTCGAGCAGGTGCGCGCGCTGGCCCCCACCGCCGGCGTCCGCTCCAACGTGATCGTGGGCTTCCCCGGCGAGACCGAGGAGGAGTTCGCGACCCTGTGCGACTTCCTCGTGGCCGCCCGCATGGACGTCACCGGCGTGTTCGGCTACTCCGACGAGGACGGCACCGAGGCCGCCGGGTTCGAGGGCAAGCTCGACGACGACGAGATCCGTGCCCGCACCGAGCACGTCTCCACCCTCGTCGAGGAGCTCAACGCCCAGCGGGCCGAGGAGCGCATCGGCGAACAGGTCGAGGTGCTCGTCGAGAGTGTCGACGCCGGTGAGATCGTCGGCCGCGCCGCACACCAGGGCCCGGAGGTCGATGGCACCACCATGCTCCTCGACGCCCCCGAGGCTCGGGTGGGTGACATCGTGGCCGCCGTCGTGGTCGCCACCGACGGCGTCGACCTGATCGCGGAGGTCGCGCGCCAGTGAGCGAGCGCAGCGAGCGAGCGATCAGATGCGTCGTCGCGACCGGAGCGCCAGCGGAGGTGACGCGATGACCACGCCCGCCTCGCCGGCCAAGCCCTCGAACCTCAACGTGCCGAACGCGCTCACCACCCTGCGCATCGTGCTCGTGCCGTTCTTCGGGTGGGCGCTGCTCGTCGACGGCGGCGAGAACGCCGTCTGGCGGGCGATCGCCTACCTGATCTTCGCCGTCGCGATGATCACCGACAAGATCGACGGCGACCTCGCCCGCAAGCACGGCCTGGTCACCGACTTCGGCAAGATCGCCGACCCGATCGCCGACAAGGCGATCACCGGGATGGCCTTCATCGGCCTCTCGATCGTCGGCGACATCTGGTGGGTGGTCACCATCGTGGTGCTGCTGCGGGAGTGGAGCGTGACGCTGCTGCGGCTCTCGATCCTCCAGCGCGTCGTCATCGCGGCCAAGGACCTCGGCAAGCTCAAGACGACCGTGCAGGGGCTCGCCCTCGGCGGGCTCACGCTGCCCTGCCTCGACCCCGACCTCCCGGGCTGGCTCGACCTGCCCGGGCAGATCACCTACTGGCTCGCGCAGGGTCTCCTCGTGATCGCCGTCGTGCTGACGCTCTGGTCGGGCTACGAGTTCTACCGCGACGTGTGGCGCCAGCGCCGCGAGCTGCGCGCCGCCTGACCGACCCTTTCACCGCAGTCCCTTCACCGCCGCGCGGCGGTCTCGTGGCGGTCTCGCCCCTGCGGGGGTGGCCCGATTGTCGGTGGCCCTGTCTAGGGTGCTGCCCGAGGGCGGAGGACGCCGTCCTCGTCTCGGAAATCTCGGAAGGGTCAGTTCGTGCCTCGTCACTCTCGGGTGAGGCCGGGCATCGCGGCGTCCGTCGCGCTCCTCGGTCTCGGTGTCCCCACGCTCGCCGTCACCACGGTCGCCGGGCCGGCGCACGCCGCCGCACGGGTGACCGTCAACCTCCTCAACATCAACGACTTCCACGGTCGCATCGACGCGAACACCACGAAGTTCGCCACCACGATCGAGCAGCTCCGTGCGGCCGCGGGGGAGGCGAACACCCTGTTCCTCTCCGCCGGCGACAACATCGGCGCCTCGCTGTTCGCCTCCTCGGTGCAGCAGGACACCCCGACCCTGCGGGTGCTCGACGCGCTCGATCTCGCGACCTCCGCGGTGGGCAACCACGAGTTCGACCGCGGTGCCGACGACCTCACCGGACGCGTCTCCGACACCGCCGACTTCGACTACCTCGGCGCGAACGTCTACCGCACCGGCACCACCACGCCCGTCCTGCCGGAGTACCGCACCTTCGAGGTCGCCGGTGTCACCGTCGGCGTCATCGGCGTGGTCACCCAGGAGACCCCCACGCTCGTCTCGCCGGCCGGCGTCGCCGGACTCACCTTCGGCGACCCGGTCGCGGCGGTCAACCGGGTCGCGACGAAGCTCTCCGACGGCGATGCAGCCAACGGCGAGGCCGACGTCCTGGTCGCCGAGTACCACGAGGGTGCCGGTGCCGGCACGCCCGACGGCGCGACCCTCGAGCAGGAGGTCGCCGCGGGCGGCGCGTTCGCCGACATCGTCGAGAAGACCTCGCCGCTGGTCGACGCCATCTTCACCGGGCACACCCACAAGGAGTACGCCTGGGACGCGCCCGTGCCCGGTCAGGCCGGCCGTACCCGCCCGGTGCTCCAGACGGGTTCCTACGGCGAGAACATCGGCCAGATCGAGCTCAGCGTCGATCCCGACACCGGGCAGGTCGCCTCCTATACCTCCCGCAACGTGCCCCGCGCGAGCACCGAGGACCTCACCTTCCCCCGGGTCGCGGCCGTCAAGACGATCACCGACGCCGCGCTCGCGAACGCCGCGGCCGTCGGCAACACCCCGGTGGGCAGCATCGCCGACGACATCACGACCGCCTACAGCGGCGGCGGCTACACCGCCGACGGCTACACCGGCGGCACCCGCGACGACCGCAGCCGCGAGTCCGCGCTCGGCGACCTCGTGGCCGACGCGCTGCGCGACGGCGTCCGCGACTTCGCGACACCCGATCTCGGCATCACCAACTCCGGCGGCCTGCGGGCCGAGCTCTTCTACGCCGGTGACGTCACCTCCAACCCGGCCAACACCGACGGCGTGGTCACCTACGCGGAGGCCAACGCGGTGCTGCCGTTCAACAACACCGTGGCGCTGGTGAAGCTCACCGGCGCTCAGCTGCGCGCCGTCCTCGAGCAGCAGTGGCAGCCCGCCGGCTCCTCGCGGCCCTATCTCCAGCTCGGCCTGTCCGACAACGTCCGGGTGACCGCCGATCCCACCGCCCCCGCGGGCTCGCGCATCACCTCGGTGCGCATCGACGGCGCGCTGCTCGACCCGGCCCGCACCTACACCGTCTCGACCCTGTCGTTCCTGGCCGCCGGCGGCGACAACTTCACCGCCTTCGCCGACGGCGACGCGGTCGACACGGGGCTCCTCGACGCCCAGCTGTGGCGCGACTACCTGGCCGACCACCCCTCGCTGGCACCGGACTTCGCCCGCCAGCAGGTGTTCGCGACCGGTCTGCCGACCGCGGTCACCGCCGGCGCCCCGATCACCGGCACCATCGGCATCGGCGAGACCGCCGCCCCGGTCTTCCCGATCAATGCCAAGACCCTCGACCTGACCTCCCTCGGCGCGCCGTCCACCACGGCGCTGCGTCCCTACCTTGTCAAGGGTCGCCAGGTGATCGAGCTCCCCGAGGTCGCCGTCACCGACGGCATCGCCACCCTCGACCTCACCGCGCCGGCCGACCTGGCCGGCACCTGGCAGTTCGGCGCCGTCGCCGTCCCGACCGGCACCGTCGTGGGGGCGGAGCTCCCGGGTGGTTCGACGAGCTCGATCCTCGTGGGCGTGCAGCCGGCGACGATCCGTGCCGACCGGTCACGGGTCACGGTACGGGTCCGCGTCACCGGCGACGGCGAGCCGGCCACCGGCAAGGTCGTCATCCGGGGCAACGGCAAGGAGCGCACCGTCCGGCTCGTCCAGGGCAGGGTGAAGGTCGCGATCGGCCGCTACGCGACCCCGGGCGTCAAGAGGATCGTCGTGCGCTACCTCGGCTCCGACACCGTCGAGCCGAGCAGGCTCGTGGTGAAGGTCAAGGTCCGGCGATGAGCGCACGCCGGGTGACCCTCCTCGGATCCTCGCTCGGCGTGACGGTGGCCCTCGGACTGGGGCTCTCGAGCCTCGGGCCGGGGGCTGGCCGTGCCGCGGCGACGACCGTCGTCCCCATCGCGTCCGTCCAGGGCGTGGGGGACACGACGCCGCTGGCCGGGCAGACCGTGACCACCACCGGTGTGGTGACGGCCGCCTATCCCGACGGCGGGCTGTCGGGGTTCTACCTCCAGACCGCAGGGGTGGGCGGTCCCCGCACCCCCGACGCCGGCGCGGCCTCCGACGGGCTGTTCGTCTACCAGCCGGCGAACGCCGGACCGATCGCCGTGCGCCCCGGCCAGCAGGTCGAGGTGACCGGCCGGGTCGGCGAGTACGCGGGGCAGACCCAGATCACCGTCGCCGCCGGAGGCGTCGTGGGCCTCCCAGCCGACCAGCAGGTCGAGCCGATCACGCTCTCCCGCTGGCCGGCGAACGCCGCCGAGCGGGAGTCCCTCGAGGGCCTGCTCGTCCGCCTCGACGAGCGCTTCACCGTCGCCGACACCTACACCACCGACCAGTACGGCGAGATCGGACTGGCTCTCGGCGAGCGGCCCCTGATCCAGCCCACCGACGCTGCCCGCCCCGGGTCCGCCGCTGCCGCCGAGATCGCGGCCGACAACGCCCGGCGCGGGATCGTCCTCGACGACGGGGCGTCGCTGAACTACCTGGCGTCGGCGAACCAGGCTCTCAGCCCGCCGTACGTCTCCACGACCCGGCCGGTGCGGGTCGGGGCGCCGGCCCGGTTCACCGCCCCCGTGATCTGGGCGCAGGGCGGTTCTCCGAGCGCACCCACCTACCGGCTCCAGCCGACCGCCCGGGTCGTCGGCCCCGACTCCTCAGGTTCGCCCATCGACGTGGTCGACACCCGCACCCCGGCGCCCGATCGGGAGCGGCTGACCGTCCGCGGCGTCCCCGGGGTGACGGTCGCCTCCTTCAACGTGCTCAACTACTTCACCACCCTGGGCGACGCCGACGACGACAACGTCGGTGACGGGCCGGCCGGCGCGCAGTGCACGCCGTACCGCGACCGCACCGGCGACGGCACGAGCGTCGCGGGCGGCTGCCTCCAGCGCGGCGCCTGGGACCCCTCCGACCTCGCCCGCCAGCAGCGCAAGATCGTCCACGCGATCAACGCATTGGGGGCCGACGTCGTCGGACTGATGGAGATCGAGAACTCGGCGCGGCTGGGGGAGCAGCCGGACGAGGCCCTGCAGACCCTGGTCGCCGCCCTCAACGCCGAGGCGGGTGCCGGAACCTGGGCCGCGGTCCCCTCCAGCACCGACCTGCCCGACGCCGCCACCCGCGATGTCATCACCAGCGCGATGATCTACCGGCCGGCAGCCGTCACGCCGGTCGGCCGCTCCCGGGCGCTCGGTGACCAGAGCGGCGACGACCAGGCGTTCGGCAACGCCCGCGAACCGATCGCGCAGGCCTTCACGGTGCCGGGCGCGGCGGCGCCGTTCCTCGTCGTCGTCAACCACTTCAAGTCGAAGGGGTCGGCCGGTCCCTGGCCCGGGGATGCCGACACCGGCGACGGCCAGGGCGCCTCGGTGGAGTCCCGCGTCCGCCAGGCGACCGCCCTGCGCGACTGGGTGCCGACGGTCCAGGCCGATACCGGGGCACGCGCCGTCCTGCTCGTCGGCGACTTCAACTCCTACGCCGAGGAGGACCCCCTCCAGGTGCTCTACGGCGCCGGCTACCACGACGCGGAGCAGGTCGCGCCCGGCGATCGGGAGTACTCCTACGTCTTCGGGGGCCTGTCGGGCTCCCTCGACCACGTGCTCGTCAACGACGCCGCGCTCGCCTCACTCACCGGCGCCGACATCTGGAACATCAACTCCGGCGAGTCGGTGGCGCTGGAGTACAGCCGATGGAACAACCACGGCACGGACTACGACGACCCCGGACCGTACCGCTCCTCCGACCACGACCCGGTGGTCGTCGGGCTCGACCTCGACGAGCGTGCGGCAGCGACGCTCCAGCTCCGGGCGGTGCCACCGGTGCTGGTCGCCGGCCGCACCCCGGCCACCGTGCTGGTGCGGGTCATCGGCGCGGCCGCACCCTCCGGCACCGTCACGGCCACCCGCTCCGACGGCGGGGCGGTCTCGGCGGGCGTGCGACGCGGATTCGCCGTCCTGCGGCTGGGAGCCGTTCGCGAGCCGGGCACCGTATCGGTCGAGGTGCGCTTCTCCGGCGACCAGCGACTGCGTCCGGCCACCGGCAGCGTCACGGTACGGGTCGTGGGTCGGCCGCCGAGAGGCTGAAGGCGGCGCGCACCAGCGCCAGATGGGAGAAGGCCTGCGGGAAGTTGCCGATCATGCGGCCCTGCACCGGGTCGTACTCCTCGGCCAGCAGGCCCACATCGTTGGTGAGGCCGCACAGGCGGTCGAAGAGGCGCCGGGCGTCGTCGTGACGCCCGGCGCCGGCGTAGGCGGAGACGAGCCAGAACGAGCACGCCAGGAAGGGATGTTCGTCGCCGGCCAGGCCGTCGACCCCCGACGTCGTCCGGTAGCGCATCACCAACCCGTCGCGCAGGAGGTCCTCCTCCACGGCGGCGATGGTGCCGAGCATCCGTGGGTCGTCGCCGGGAAGGAGCCCGTACCAGGGCAGCATCAGCAGGGAGGCGTCGACCTCGGTGGTGTCGGGATGCTGCACGAAGGTCTGGCGCGCGGTGTCGAAGCAGCGGGTCATGATCTCCTCGTGCACCGCATCGCGGATCTCCCGCCACCGCTCCACGGGGCCGGGCAGTCCGTGCTCCTCGACGGCGGTCACGGCCCGGTCGAAGGCCACCCACACCATGGCGCGGCTGTGGGTGAAGTGGCGCAGCGGTCCGCGGATCTCCCAGATGCCGTGGTCGGGTTCGCGCCAGTGCCGGGTGAGGTCCTCGACCAGCGCCCGCTGGAGCGCCCAGGCGTTGCCGTCGGGGTCGTCGCCGGTCGCGCGCAGCTGGGCCATCGCCTCCATGACCTCGCCCAGGACGTCGAGCTGGCGCTGATCGACCGCGCCGTTGCCGACCCGCACCGGACGTGAGCCCAGATAGCCCGGCAGATGGTCGAGCTCGTGCTCGGGGAGCCGCCGGCGTCCGTCGATGCCGTACATGATCTGCAGGTCCTCGGGATCGCCGGCGACAGCCCGCAGCAGCCAGTCGCGCCACAGGCGCGCCTCGTCGCGGTAACCGGCGTCGAGCAGCGCGCCGATGGTGAAGGCGGCGTCGCGCAGCCAGCAGTAGCGGTAGTCCCAGTTGCGTTCCCCGCCGGGATCCTCGGGCAGCGAGGTGGTCGGGGCGGCCACGATGCCGCCGGTGGTCTCGTGGGTCATCATCCGCAGGGTCAGCAGCGAGCGGCGGACGAGGTCGGCCTGCGGGACGGCGGGATGGACGCGACCCAACCAGCTCTCATCGTCGGCCACCGTCTCGGCGATCCGGTCAGTCAGCGGGTCGAGCGGTCCCTCGAGCGCCCAGTGCGAGGGCAGCCACTGGAGCACGAACAGCAGCTCCTCGCCCTCGGCGACCTCGAACTCGTCGGCGTGGGTGTGGTCGACGGCCCGGGGGAGACGCGGTCCGCGCAGCAGCAGCCGGTCGGGGCCCGCGATGGCGGTGATGACCTCCTCCTCGCCGAACCGTTCGCGCCGCACCCACGGTCGTACCGCCCCGTAGTCGAAGCGCACCCGCCACTCGTGGCGCACTCGTACCCGCCCGCGGACCCCGCGCAGCACCCGGACGACGTCGGCCCGGCCGTCGCCGCGCGGCATCAGGTCGGTGAGCGTCACCGCGCCGTCGTCGGTCTCGAAGGTGGTCTCCAGCACCCCGGACTCCCCGAGGTAGCGCCGCGTCGTCCGGTAGGTGCCGATGGGTTCGAACTGCCAGTGCCCGTGCTCGTCGGTGCCGAGCAGCCCGGCGAAGCAGGCGGCGGAGTCGAAGCGCGGCAGGCACAACCAGTCGATCGATCCGTTGCGACCGACCAGGGCCGCGGTGTGCCGATCACCGATGAGCGCGTAGTCCTCGATGGGCAGTGCCATGCTCGCGACAGTACGGGGACGCCCCCGGAGCGGGACCGACCGGAGCATGATCCTCAGGTCGCGACACGTCGGAGCCGATAACGACGGCGGGAAGTTCGGGGCCTCCGGTAGCGTTGGGGCCAGAAGTTGAGTCAGGGAGGTCTCGCATGGTGCTGTTCCGTCGAATGCTCGGCGACGTGCTCCGCGATCAGCGCATGCAGCGCGGCATGACGCTGCGCGAGGTCTCGGCGGAGGCTCGGGTCAGTCTGGGCTACATCTCCGAGATCGAGCGCGGTCAGAAGGAGGCCTCCTCCGAGCTGCTCGCCTCGCTGTGCTCCGCCCTCGACGTGCCGCTCTCCGACGTCCTGCGCTCGGTCTCCGACGCCGTCGCGATCGAGGAGGCCGCGCTGGCCGACGCGCTCGCCGCCGCCACGCCGATCCCCGTGGCCCGTGCCGCCGGCGCCGGTCCGGTCGTCGCCTCGGCCGCCTGAGCGAGGCCGCTCCCGCGCCGTCCCGTCCACGACGCGGACGCTCCAGGTGCCTGCGTGGACGCATCGGGGTCTCACAGGTTGACCCAAACCCCTGGTCCGGACGCCGTCCATGGGGTGCACTTCTCCCATGAGGCATGGGGGGTGGGGGACGGCTGCGCGCGCCTGCGTGGTCGTGCTCGTGGTGATCGCGACCGTGACGATCGGCATCGGAGGTCGCGTCCTCGCGCCCTCGGCGCCCTCGGCGGCGCCTGACCCGAGCGGCGCCCGGGCGAGCGTGATCGGCGCCGCGGCGCTCACCAGCGACGGCGGCGCCGCCGGACGCCGGTCGACCGTGCGGGTCGCCGGGCGCGAGCTGCCGGCCTACCGCCTCGAGCGCGACACCCCCCGCGTGCGGGTGGCCCCGGCGCGGTACCGCGCGGTGCGGATCGCGGCGCCCATGGTGCGCCGTGCCCTGGCCGGTACTCCGGACGCCGCCGCGGTCCAGGCCGGAGCGACCCCGTCACGCCTCGCCGTGCCCGGACCCGACGGTCGTACCCACGTGTTCGCGGTCGCCGAGGACTCCGTCCTCGAACCGGCCCTGCAGGCCCGGCATCCCGAACTGCGCACCTACGCCGGTCGTGAGGTCGGCCGGCCGGGGGTCACGGCGCGGTTCGACGTGACGCCGATGGGCTTCCACGCCGTCGTCCGCGACCCCTCCGCGCGCGGGTCGTGGCAGATCGATCCGGCGACCAACACCCGCGGTGAGACCACGCATCTGGCCTACTACCGCTCCGCAGTGCCGGCTGCCGCGACGCCGCTGCGCGAGCCCGGACCGGTGGCAGGGGCGACCTCTGCCGACACCCCGGCCCTGCGGACGACGGCGGGGGCCGCGGTCGTGCGGCGCACCTACCGGCTCGCGCTGCTCACCGACCCCGCCTACGCCGCCTACTTCGGCACCGAGAACGTGCTGGCGGAGAAGGTCACCCTGATCAACCGGGTGAACGAGATCTACAACGACGACTTCGCCATCAAGCTGGTCCTCGTCGACGGCACCGAGAAGCTCAACCTCGACACCCCGGCGAAGTTCTCCGGCGCGAACGGGCCGTGCGGCGCCTCCCCCTGCTTCCGCTCCTCCAGCGAGCCGGTCAGCGAGGGGTGCACCGACAAGCTGCTGACCCGCAACGACTTCGTGCTCGGCCAGCTCATCGGCGACGACGAGTTCGACATCGGCCACATCGGCCTGGGCGTCGACGGCGGCGGCCTGGCCGGCGTCGGCGTCGTCGGCGAGAGCGACCGGGCCGAGGGCTGCACCGGTCTGACCACGCCCGACGGCGACTTCTACGCCGTCGACTACGTCGCCCACGAGATGGGGCACCAGTTCGGCGCCAACCACACCTTCAACGGCACCCAGGGTGCCTGTGCCGGCGGCAACCGCAACGCCGCCACCTCGGTCGAGCCCGGGTCGGGTTCCTCGGTGATGGCCTACGCCGGCATCTGCGGTCAGGACGACCTCCAGCCGCACACCGACCCCTACTTCTCCCAGCGCACGATCACCGAGGTGACCGCCCGTGCCCTGTCGGCGGCGACCACCTACAGCGAGCGGCAGAGCATCGCGCTGACCGGCTTCGACACCTCCGGCGAGCGGATCACCCTCTCCTACCCGGGGGCGAGCCCGGTGAGCCTGACCTTCGGCTCGACCTACACCGCCACGGGCATCGCCGACGCGGTCGCCACGCTCACCGGACGCCGTCCGAGCGTCACCGGCTACGACGGCGGCACCATCGCCTCAGGTACCGGCTTCACCCTCGACTTCGCCTCCGCCGCGCGCGGCGTCGACCTCCAGCGGGTGACGGTGAGCTCGGCGAGCACCGGGGTGAGCGGCTCGACCGGCGTGCTGCGCAACGGCGGCCCGGGCACGAACGGTGGCACGGCGGAGACGACGGCCAACCACGCGCCGTCGGTCACCGCGCCGGCCGACGCCACCCTCCCGATCCGCACGCCCTTCACCCTCACCGGCAGCGGCGGCGACGTCGACGGCGACCCGCTGGTCTACCTGTGGGAGCAGAACGACGTCGGTTCGACCAACGGCATCGCGCTGTCGAGCAACAGCAAGACCCGCGGCCCGCTGTTCCGGGTCTTCGGGACGCCGGCCGACGTCTCGGACGCCGACGCGCTGACGTACCACTCGCCGGGTGAGAACCAGGCCTCGACCAGCCCCTCGCGCACCTTCCCCGATCTCGCGCAGGTGATCGCCGGATCGACGAACGCCGCGACCGGCTCGTGCCCGACGGTCTCCGGCACCTCCGCGCTCACCGGTGCCGTCCGCGACTGCTACTCCGAGTTCCTGCCGACCTCGGCCTACACGACGCCGTTGCACTTCCGGCTCACCGCGCGCGACCGGTCGCCCCTGGGCGGCGGCACGCAGTCCGACGACGTCACGCTCACCGTCGGCAGCGCCGGCCCCCTGCTCGTCACCTCCCAGGCCACGAGCGGCACCACCATCCCCGGTGGGACCACCCAGACGATCACCTGGGACGTCAACGGCACGTCGGCGGCCGCCTACGCCCCGCAGGTGCGCCTGCTGCTCTCCACCGACGGCGGCCTCACCTTCCCGACCGTGCTGGCCGACGCCACGCCCAACGACGGCAGCCAGGCCGTCACCATCCCCGGGATCGCCACCAGCCGCGCCCGGATCATGGTGCAGGCCGTCGGCAACTACTTCTTCGCCGTCAACAGCGCCGACTTCGCCATCGACGCATCCGTGCGGGTCGGGGCGATCGCCGACCGCACCGTGCAGTACGACGACCCGCTGGGCGGCACGCGCGACGTCGTCGTCACCCGCGACAGCGGACCGGGCAGCGCGCTCTCGGCCACCGTCAGCGGGCTGCCCGGTCTCACCGTCACCGCCGGTGCTGCCAGCGGATCCCAGCGCACCTTCACCCTCGGCGGGGTCGCCGACGCGCCTCCCGGCACCTACCAGGTCACCCTCACGGCCACCGACGGCACCGACACCGGCAGCGGCACCTTCCAGGTCGTCGTGCGGGCCGAGGACGCCACCGCCCGCTACACCGGCCCCACCACCGCCGCGGGCGACAGCCCGGTGCCGATCACCCTCGCCGCGGTCATCGGCCAACCCGACGACGGGTCGCCGGGCGATCTGACGACGGCCCGGGTCTCCTTCGTCGACCGTCAGACCGGCACGGTGCTCTGCTCGGGCACTCCCGACGGGGCGGGCGACGTCTCCTGCGCCGCGTCGCTCGCCCACAGCGGCACGATCAGCCGCACCCGCGTGGGCGTCGTGGTCGGCGGGTCGTTCCTGCGCGACGACACCGCGGACGACGCCACGGTCGCCGCCGGTCCGGCGGGCAGCGACTTCACCGCGCCGGAGACGACCCTGAGCTCCTCCGACGTCGTCGACGGGGGCTTCTCGCTGGCGGCCTCGACCACCTTCACGGTGGGCAGCGACGCCGACACCGCGAGCGTCGCCTGCACGCTCGACGGTGCCTCGGTCGACTGCTCCGACGGCACGATCGGGCTGATGGGGCTGCGTCCGGGCACCCACCTCCTCACCGCCACCGCGACCGACGCCTCCGGCAACGTCGACCCGACCCCGGCCACCGTCCGCTGGGCAGTGGCCCAGCGCAGTTCGGCCCTCACGCGCACGACGGGCGGCTGGACCCGCGTCCGCGACCGACGCGCCTACGGCGGAGCGGTGCTCGCCACCGCGCGCGCCGACCGCCGACTGGGCCTGGCCGTACGGAACGCCACCCGCATCGCGCTGGTCGTCACGAAGCTGCCGAAGGGCGGCACCATCGAGGTGCGCCTCGGCTCGCGGCGTCTGGGCGTAGTGTCGACCGCCGGCTCCGCGGTCGCGCGGCGCGTGATCGTCGTGCTGCCCGCGCTGGCCGCACCGGCGTCGGGGACGCTCGTGCTGACGACCCGCACCGGGCGCACCGTCCGGGTCGAGGGCGTCGGGGTGCTGACCGGCTGAGGGCACGTCGCGTTCGGATCTCGCGCGTCCGGGTCTCGCGCGGTCGGATCAGGCGCGGTCCGACGCCGCGCGGTCAGGTTTGGCAGGTCAGGTCTGGCAGGTCAGGTCTGGCAGGTCGGACAGAAGTACACGGTGCGTTCCTGCCGGGCCGGGCCCTGCTGCTCGACCCGGATGCGCCCGCCGCAGCGGCGGCACGGCGACCGGTCGCGGCGGTAGACCCAGTGGCGTTCACGCTCGCGCAGGTCGCCGGTGGTGCTCTGCACCGCCCGCTCCTTGTTGAGGTCGAGCATCTGCCGACCGCGGCGCAGCATCCGCGGGAGCCGGTCGCCCACCTCGCCGACCGCCCGCATCGGATGCACGCCGGAGACGTAGAGCAGCTCGGCGACGTACATGTTGCCGAGTCCGGCGAGGTTGCGTTGGTCGCGCAGCGCCTCGCCGACGGGGCGCTCGGGGTCGGCGAGCAGGCGGCGCAGGGCCTCCTCCTCATCCCAAGCGCCCAGCAGGTCGGGTCCGAGGTGCGCGGTGAGCGCCGGCTCCTCGCCGCGCGGCACGAGTTCGACCACGCCCAGGGTGAACCCTACGGCGACGACCCCGGGCACCTCGAGGACGACGCGGGCCTGCTGCGGCGAGCGCGACCAGCGTTCCCCGGGCCGGAACACCCGCCAGGACCCCTCCATCCGCAGGTGGGTGTGCAGGGTCCACGACGAGGCGCCCGGCGCGGTGGCGCCGATGCGGGTGAGCAGGTGCTTGCCGTAGGACGCCGTGCCCTCGACCACCGCACCGGAGAGGTCGACGGTGGCGTAGGCGGGCACCCGGAAGTCGGTGCGCGTGAGGGTGCGGCCCGTCAGCGCGCGGTCGAGCAGCCTGGCCGCGCGGTAGACGGTGTCGCCCTCAGGCACCCCGGCCCTCCCGATCGCCGAGCCGCAGGCCGCGCGGGGTGGTGACGAACCCGGCGGCGTCCAACGCCAGGCGCAGGGGGCTGCCCTGGGTGCCGAGCAGCGGGACGCCGTCGACCTTCTCGACCGTCAGCCGACCGAGCGCACCGCGGCGGGCGGCCTCGGCCAGCGCCTGCGCGGCGGGGGTGAGCCGCTCGAGGTCGTCGGTCCAGCTCAGCAGCGTGCGGCCGCCCCGTTCGACGTAGAGGGTGAGGACGCCGTCGACGAGCACCACGGTGGCTCCGGCCTTGCGCCCCGGGCGATGCCCCTCGCGTCCCTCGGCGTCGGCGCCGGGTCGTTCGGGCCAGGGCAGGGCCGCGCCGTACGGGTTGGCCGGGTCGGTGGCCGCCAGGGCCAGGGCGGCGGGCTTGGCGTCGGCCGGCAGGTCGGCGAAGGTGCGGAGCCGGTCGACGGCACCGGCGGTGCCGAACTGGGCGGCGCCCAGCCCGGCGACGAAGTAGCCGCGTCGGCAGCGCCCGGACTCCTCGAAGGCGCTGAGCACCTTGTACACCGCCGCGAACCCGCCCTCGACCCGTTCGGCGACCACGGCGCCGCGGGTGAGCACGCCGTGCCGGTCGAGCAGGCGCTCGGCCGTCGCGTGCGCGCGGCGGGTGGGATCGGTGTCGACCTCGGGCAGGAGGGTCCAGCGCCCCGCGCTCTCCGGCGGCCCGGTGCGCACGGCGCGCAACCCGCCGCGTCCGGTGGTCGAGGCCATCCGCGGGCGCGGCGGCGGTCGGCGGGTGCGGTGCGCGGGGGTGCCGCCGCGCAGCAGCGCCCGCAGCGGCACGAGGGTGTCGTTGCCGACGTGGCCAGCCCAGACGAGCTCCCACAGTGCCGCGCTGAGCTCGGCATCGGTGAGGGCCGGGCCGGCCGCCTCGATCTGCTGGGCGACCTGGCGGAAGAAGAATGCGCCACCGGAGTCGAGCGCCTCGAGCACCGAGCGGGCGGCGGCGCTGAGGTCGTCGAGCGGCGTCGGCACCGGCAGCGTCAGCGGCGCCTGGTCGGCCAGATGCAGCGAGACCCAGCCGTCGGAGCCGGGCAGGGTGCCGTGCCCGGCCCAGACGATCTCGCCGGTGGCGGTGAGCTCGTCGAGGAAGGCGGGCTCGTAGTCGCGCACCCGGCTCGCCAGCACCAGCGACTCCAGCGCCGAGGCCGGCACCGGCGCCCCGGCGAGCTGGTCGACGGCGGCCAGGACGCCGTCGACGCCCCACCAGCCGCGACCGCGACGGCCCGTGCCGCCGGCCGCGGGCGCGCTGTCGACGATCTGCTGCCAGGCGGGCAGGAAGCGGGCCAGCGCCTCGGGTTCGACCGGCTCGACCTCCTGACGCAGCCGCGCCAGGCTGCGACGCCGCAGCCGGCGCAGCACCTCGGCGTCGCACCACTCGGTGCCGGTGCCGTGGGGCCGGAACTCGCCGTCGAGGAGGCGGCCGGTGGCGGCCAGCCGCTGGAGGGTGTGGCGCACGACGGCGGTGCCCAAGCCGAGGCGTGCCGCGACGTCGTCGGCGGTGAAGGGACCGTGGGTGCGGGCGTAGCGCGAGACGAGGTCGCCGAGGGGGTCATCGACCGGCTCGGTGAAGGCGTCGGGGGTGCCGGGCGGCACCGGGACGCCGAGGCCGTCGCGCAGGCGGCCGACGTCCTCGACCGCCGCCCAGCGCTCCTCGCCCGCGAGGCGCACGAGCACCGCGCGCCGGGCGGCGGCGAGCCCCTCGAGCCAGGAGCCGACATCGGCGCCCTCGACGCTGCGCTCGGCGACCTCGAGGGCGGTCAACGGACCGAGGAGGCGCAGCAGGTCGGCGGCGCCCTCGGCATCGCGGGCGCGGCGGTCGGCCGCGGTGCGTTGGAGCTCGGCCTCGATCTCGGCCAGCACCTCGGGATCGAGCAGCTCGCGCAGCTCGGCGCGCCCGAGCAGTTCGGCGAGCAGCCCCTGATCGAGGGAGAGGGCGGCGGCGCGTCGCTCGGCGAGGGGGGAGTCGCCCTCGTAGAGGAACTGGGCGACGTAGCCGAACAGCAGGGTGCGGGCGAACGGGGACGGCGAGGTGGTGGCGACGTCGGCGATCTGCACCTCGCGGCGCTCGATCCGCTTCATCAGCGTCAGCAACGAGGGCAGGTCGTAGACGTCCTGGAGGCACTCGCGGACCGCCTCGAGGATGATCGGGAACGACGGGTAGCGGGCGGCCACCTCGAGCAGCGCGGCGGCGCGCTGACGCTGCTGCCACAGCGGTGAGCGGCGGCCGGGGTCGCGGCGCGGCAGCAGGAGGGCACGCGCCGCGCACTCGCGGAAGCGGGCGGCGAAGAGCGCCGAGCCGCCCACCTCGGCGGTGACGATCTGCTCGATCTCCTCGGCCTCGAAGGCGATGATCTCGCCGGTCGGCGGCTCGGCGTCGGTGTCGGGGATGCGGATGACGATGCCGTCGTCGGAGGCCATCGCCTGCCCGTCGACGCCGTACCGCTCGCGCAGGCGCGCGTTGATCGCCAGCGCCCACGGCGCGTGCACCGGGGTGCCGTAGGGGGAGTGCACGACCAGGCGCCAGTCGCCGAGCTCGTCGCGGAAGCGTTCGACCACCAAGGAGAGGTCGCTCGGCAGCACCCGGGTGGCCTCGGCCTGCTCCTCCAGGTAGGCCACGAGGTTGCCGGCCGCGAACTCGTCGAGGCCGTGGCTGCGGGCGATGGTCTCGGCCTTGCGGCGCGGCAGCCCGGCGAGCTCGCGGGTGAAGGCGCCGATGGCCTCGCCGAACTCGGCCGGACGACCGGGTGCGTCGCCCTTCCAGAACGGCAGCCGCCCGGGGATGCCGGGCGCGGGTGTCACCAGCACCCGGTCGTGGGTGATGTCCTCGATGCGCCAGCTCGTGGCGCCGAGAGCGAACACGTCGCCCACCCGGGACTCGTAGACCATCTCCTCGTCGAGCTCGCCGACGCGGCGTCCGGGGCCCTCGCCGCCGGCGAGGAAGACCCCGAAGAGGCCGCGGTCGGGGATCGTGCCGCCGCTGGTGACGGCGAGCCGCTGGGCGCCCGGCCGACCGGTCAGCGTGCCGGTGACGCGGTCCCACACGATGCGGGGCCGCAGCTCGGCGAACTCGTCGGAGGGGTAGCGGCCCGCCAGCAGGTCGAGGGTGGCCTCGTAGGCCGAGCGCGGCAGCTGGGTGAACGGCGCCGCCCGCCGGACGACGTCGTAGAGCTCGTCGACCGACCAGGCGTCCATCGCGGTGGCGGCCACGACCTGCTGGGCCAGGACGTCGAGGGGGTTGCTCGGCACCCGCAGCGACTCGATGCCGCCGCTGCGCATGCGCTGTACCGCGACCGCGGTCTGCGCCAGATCGCCACGGTGCTTGGGGAACAGGACGCCGCGTGAGGTCTCACCGACCTGGTGGCCCGCGCGTCCGACCCGCTGGAGCGCACTGGCCACGCTCGGCGGCGACTCGATCTGCACGACGAGGTCGACCGCTCCCATGTCGATGCCGAGCTCGAGGCTGCTGGTGGCGACCACGGCCGGGAGGCGGCCGCGCTTGAGGTCGTCTTCGATCAGCGCGCGCTGCTCCTTCGAGACCGAGCCGTGGTGGGCCTTGGCGATGACCACCTCGGCGCCCGAGCTCTGACCCGACTGCCCCATCGCGGCAGCGGGCACGGCTGCTGCCGTCACGCCGGACGGCTCGAGGCCCGCCCGCCGGGTGGCGATCTCGTTGAGCCGTGCCGTCAGCCGTTCGGAGAGCCGTCGGGAGTTGGCGAAGACGATCGTCGACCGGTGCTCGTCGATGAGGTCGACCACCCGCTCCTCGACATGCGGCCACAGCGAGGTGGCGCGGGTGGGCTCGTCGTCGGCGAAGGGATCGGCGAAGGGATCGTCGAACGGATCGTCGGCACTCCCGCCCGCCGAATCGGCCGCGCCCGCAGGCGGCAGGCTCTCGGGCGCCGGCGGCGGTGAGGTCATGTCCTCGACCGGGACGACGACGCGCAGGTCCCACGACTTCTCGGCCGGCGGGGCGACGATCTCCACGGGCGCCGACCCGCCGAGGAACCGGGCGACCTCCTCGAGCGGGCGCACGGTGGCCGAGAGCCCGACCCGCTGCGCAGGGGCGTCGAGCAGGGCGTCGAGGCGTTCGAGGCTCAGGGCGAGGTGGGCCCCGCGCTTGGTGCCGGCCACGGCGTGCACCTCGTCGAGGATCACCGTCTCGACGCCGCGCAACGCCTCGCGCGCCTGCGAGGTCAACATGAGGAACAGCGACTCGGGTGTGGTGATGAGGATGTCGGGCGGCTTGGTGCTCAGGCGCCGCCGGTCGGCCGCGGAGGTGTCGCCCGACCGGACGCCGACCTCGACCTCGGGCACGCGCACGCCCAGCCGCTCCGCGGTGGCCCGGATGCCGACCAGCGGTGCGCGCAGGTTGCGCTCGACGTCGACGGCCAGCGCCTTGAGCGGGGAGATGTAGAGGACACGGCAGCGGCGGCCGGCGGCGTCGTCCTGCTCGCGCCGACGCGGGGGAGCGCTCAGCAGCCGGTCGAGGGACCACAGGAACGCGCTGAGGGTCTTGCCCGACCCGGTCGGGGCGACGACGAGCGCATGCCGGCCGGCGCCGATCGCCTCCCAGGCCCCCGCCTGGGCGGGCGTCGGCTCCGCGAATGCGGCGGCGAACCACGTGCGCGTGGGTTCGCTGAACCGGTCGAGGGCCGCGGGGCCGGTCGGGGTGGGCATGCCCCCATCTTGTCCGACGCCACCGACACTGCCGGCGACGAATCCTGGTGGCGCACTGTCGGCGGCGCCGCCTAGGGTCCTGCGACGTGACTCCCGGCATCGATCCCGCGGCCCCCGTCGTCTCGGCGCGCGGCGTGCGCAAGTCCTTCACCACCAAGGACGGCGCCGTGGTCGAGGCCGTGCGCGGCATCGACGTCGAGGTGCGGCGCGGCGAGGCCTTCGGGTTCCTCGGCCCCAACGGCGCCGGCAAATCCTCGACGATGCGCATGGTCGGCGCCGTCTCCCCGGTCAGCGCGGGCGAGCTGCGCATCCTCGGCCTCGACCCGGCCGTCGACGGGCCGCGCATCCGCGCCCGGCTGGGGGTCTGCCCGCAGGAGGACACCCTCGACAACGAGCTCAACGTGCGCGACAACCTCGTCATCTACGCGCGCTACTTCGGCCTCTCCCGCGCCGTCGCCCGCGAACGCGCCGACGAGCTGCTGGAGTTCGCCAACCTCACCGACAAGGCGCGCGCGAAGGTCGAGGAGCTCTCCGGCGGCATGAAGCGGCGGCTCACCATCGCCCGCAGCCTGGTGAACCGGCCCGAGGTGCTGCTGCTCGACGAACCGACCACCGGGCTCGACCCCCAGGCCCGCCACGTGCTGTGGGACCAGCTCTTCCGGCTCAAGCAGTCCGGCGTCACGCTTGTCCTGACCACCCACTACATGGACGAGGCCGAGCAGCTCTGCGATCGGCTCGTCGTCATGGACAAGGGGCTCATCGCCGCCGAGGGCGCCCCGCTCGACCTCATCCGCACCCACTCCAGTCGCGAGGTCGCCGAGCTGCGGTTCGCGCCCGGCCAGCAGGACGCCGCACTCCCGGGCGTCGAGGCCGCCGTCGCCGGCCTACGGGCGCGGGTCGAGGCACTGCCCGACCGTGCGCTGGTCTACGCCGACGACGGCGAGGCGGTGCTCGGCGCCGTCCACGACGCCGGCGTGCGGCCCGCTGCCACTCTCGTGCGCCGCGCGAGCCTCGAGGACGTCTTCCTCCGCCTGACCGGACGCACCCTTGTCGACTGAGGCCCGCACCCCGCCGTCGGCGGCGCTCGGCGCGGGCGTCGCGCTCGCCCGCCAGGCCGACTACTGGCTCACCGTCGCGCGCCGCACCTGGCGGGCCACGGCGGTGTCGAGCTTCCTGGCGCCGCTGTTCTACGTGGTGGCGCTCGGCGTCGTCCTCGGCGGCTTCATCGAGGCCGATCCCGATCAGCTCGAGGGGGCCTCGACCTACCTGGCCTTCCTGGCGCCGGGACTCGTGGCCGGCCACGCGATGCAGTTGGCCGTGGGGGAGACCACCTACCCGGTGCTCGGCATGTTCAAGTGGAACCGCGTCTACGACGCGATGCTGGCCACGCCGCTCACCCCGACCGACGTCGCCCGGGCCCACCTCACCTTCGTCGTGGCGCGGGTCGCCCTCGCGTGCGCGGTCTACGACGTCGTGCTGGCGCCGTTCGGGGTCTACGAGAGCTGGTGGGGCCCGATCCTCGCCCTCGGCGCCCAGACCCTCACCGGCGCGATGTTCGCCACGCTGGTCTACGGCTACTCCTGCCGCATCACCTCCGAGGCGGCGTTCGGGGTGCTGTTCCGGCTCGGGGTCTTCCCGCTCTTCCTCTTCTCCGGTGCGTTCTTCCCGATCGAGAACCTCGGCACGGTCGGCGCCTGGGTCGCGCGGCTGACCCCGCTGTGGCAGGGCGTCAGCCTCTCGCGCATGTGCTGCCTGGACACCCTCGACGCCCCCACCGCACTGGCCAACCTCGCCGTGCTGCTCGCGATCACCGCCCTGGGCTGGCGCTGGGCCGTCACCGGGCTCGAGCAGCGGGTGGCGCGATGAGCGAGCGGAGCGAGCTCAGGGGCAACGCTCTCGTCGCGACCGGAGCGCCAGCGGAGGTGACGCGATGAGCGAGCGCAGCGAGCTCAGGGGCAACGCTCTCGTCGCGACCGGAGCGCCAGCGGAGGTGACGCGATGAGCGAGCGCAGCGAGCGAGTCATCGGATGCCTCGTCGCGACCGGAGCGCCAGCGGAGGTGACGCGATGAGCGACCTGTTCACCCCGCGTGGGGAGGACGCCGATGCCGACGTGCTGTCCCCGTGGGCGGCGACCCGGCTGATCGTCGAGCGCAACTACATCACCTACCGGGCGGCCTGGAAGCTGTTCGTCACCGGCTTCCTCGAGCCGGTGCTCTACCTGCTCTCCATCGGCATCGGCGTGGGTGCGCTGGTCGAGCGCATCGACTACCACGGCCTCTCCCTGCCCTACGCGGAGTTCGTCGCGCCGGCGATGCTGGCCACCTCCGCGTTCAACGGTGCGCTGCTCGACAGCACCTACAACGTCTTCTTCAAGCTGCGCTACGACAAGCTCTACGACCAGATGCTGGCCACCCCGCTGCGCACCGGCGACATCGCGCGCGGCGAGATCATCTGGGGGCAGCTGCGCGGCGGCGTCTACGCGGCGGTGTTCCTGCTCGTGATGCTGGCGCTCGGCCTCATCGGGTCGTGGTGGGCGGTGCTGGCGCTGCCCGCCGTCCTGCTCATCGGGTTCTCCTTCAGCGCGGTCTTCATGGCCCTGACGACCTGGCTCACCTCCTGGCAGGACTTCGACAAGATCACGCTGGTGCAGGTGCCGCTCTTCCTGTTCTCGGCCACCTTCTTCCCCGTCACGGCCTACGACGCCTGGCTGCGGTGGACCGTCGAGTGCACCCCGCTCTACCGCGCCGTCGTCCTGTGCCGCGAGCTGACCACCGGAGCCGTCGGCATCGGCTCGGCGGTCTCCGTGGTCTATCTCCTGGCGATGGGGGTCGTCGGGTTCGCGGTCACGCGGCGGCGCCTCGACGGTCTGCTGATCACCTGACCGTCCGGATCGCGACCCTCCGCGGCAGGATCCGGCGCTGCGCGCTCGGGCGGTCCGCTGCCAGGATCGGCCCATGATCGAACCCGACACCAAGGACTGGACCTGGGTCCTCGAGCGCCCCTGCCCCGAGTGCGGCTACGTCGCCGGCAGCGTTGCGCCCGAAGCCCTCGGCGCGGCGATCCGTGCCAACGCCGCGGCCTGGCGCCAGGTGCTGTCGGGTCCGGCGGACGTCGTCCGAGCGCGGCCGCGCCCCGACGTCTGGTCGCCGCTGGAGTACGCCTGCCACGTGCGCGACGTCGACGAGATCTTCGCCGCCCGGGTGCGCGCCATGCTCGCCGACGGGGGCGATGAGCCGGTGCGCTTCGCCAACTGGGACCAGGACGCCACGGCCGTGGAGAAGGACTACGCCTCCGCCGACGCCGCGACCGTCGCCGACGAGCTGGACGCCGCCGCCGACGACCTCGCCGCGCTCTTCGACTCCCTCGGTGCGCCCGGGGGAGTCTGGGAGCACCGGGGCCTGCGCAGCGACGGCAGCGCCTTCACCGTCGCCTCGCTCGGGGCCTACTACCTCCACGACGTCGTGCACCACCTGCACGACGTGGGCGTCGGCGCCGAGGCGTGAACCGGTGGCGGTGCGCGCAGTGTCGGCGGGGTCGGCCATGATGGGCGGGTGCGGCACACGGAGTTCTGGCAGCGTCTCGAGGCCGCCCTCGGCAGCGGCTACGCACGCTCGTGGGCGCAGATGTTCGTGATGGCCGACCTCGGCGGGCGCACCGCCCAGCAGGCGCTCGACGCCGGCGAGAGCCCGAAGGACGTCTGGGCCGCGGTCTGGGCGGCGCTCGAACTGCCCGCCAGCGAGCGCTGATGGCGCTCTCCCCGCCGGACGCGCTCGACCGCGAGGCCGTGCAGCGGCGCACGGTGCGGGTGCTCGCGCTGGCCCAGGCCGTCGGCGCCGTCGGCGTGACGATCGGCATCACCACCGCGTCCCTGCTGGCGCGCGACCTCTCGGGCTCCGACGCGCAGGCCGGGCTCGCGCAGACCGCCCAGGTCGCCGGTGCCGCGATCGCCGCGTTCGCGCTGGCTGCGGTGATGGGCGCGCGCGGACGCCGCGTGGGCCTCACCGGCGGCTACGTCGTCGGTGCCGGGGGCGCGCTGCTCGCGGTCGTGGCCGGTGCGGTCGGGTCGATGCCGCTGCTGCTCCTCGGTGCCCTCCTGCTCGGCGCCACCACGGCCGCCAACAGCTCGTCGCGGTATGCGGCCACCGATCTCTCCGCGCCGGAGAGCACCGGGCGCGACCTCTCGACCGTCGTCTGGGCCACCACCATCGGCGCCGTCGCCGGACCCAACCTGTCGGGCCCTGCGGGCTCGCTCGCCGACGCCGTCGGCCTGCCCGAGCTCACCGGGCCCTTCCTGCTCGGCAGCGTCGGCATGCTGCTCGCGGCGGTGCTGCTCGCCGTCCTGCTGCAGCCCGATCCGCTGCTGCTCGCCCGACGACTGGCGGAGGCGTCGGAGCACGACGTCGCCGGCGTCGGGGGCCCGCCGCGGTCGGGTTACCGCGAGGCCGTGCGGGTCATGGCGCGTCGTCCCGTGCTCGCCTGGGCGGCGCTCGGCATGGCCGCCGCCCACGCCTCGATGGTCGCGGTCATGGTCATGACACCGCTGCACATGAAGCACGGCCACACCGACCTGCGCCTCATCGGCCTGGTGATCAGCCTGCACGTGCTCGGCATGTACGCCTTCGCCCCGATCGTCGGGCGCCTGGTCGACACCCTGGGGGAGGCGCCGGTGCTGCTCGCCGGTGCCGTCCAGTTGGCCGTTGCGATGCTGGTCAGCGCCCGGGCGCCGATGGGCGGGTCGTGGCAGATCGTGGTGGGTCTCCTGCTGCTGGGCACCGGCTGGTCGTTCGCCACCGTGGCCTGTTCGACCCTCGTCACCCGGCATGCGCCGCTCGAGGTGCGCACCACGGTGCAGGGTTCCACCGATCTGCTCATGGGACTCTCGGCCGCTGCGGCCGGAGGTATGGCCGGGGTCGTCGTCGACCTCGCCGACTTCGACGGCCTCGCCCACCTCGCCCTGGTGCCGGTGGCATGCGTGGCGCTCGCCGGCGTCCTGGCGGCGCGGTCGGCGCGCGCCGATGTGGCCGCACCTGGCAGGGTCTCCCCATGACCACCAGCGCCACGCGAGCCGATATCGCCGTCATCGGCGGCACCGGCTTCTACTCCTTCCTCGCCGACTACGACGAGATCGAGGTCGAGACGCCGTACGGCGCACCGTCGGCGCCGATCGCGGTGGGCGAGGTCGCCGGACGCCGGGTCGCGTTCCTGCCGCGGCACGGCAAGCACCACGACTTCCCGCCGCACGCCATCCCGTACCGCGCGAACCTGTGGGCGCTGCGCTCGCTCGGCGTCCGCCAGGTGCTGGCGCCGTGCGCGGTCGGCGGGCTGCGCCCCGAGGTGGCGCCCGGCGACGTCGTGGTGCCCGACCAGCTGGTCGACCGCACGCACCGTCGCATCAACTCCTTCGTCGAGACCGGTGCGGTGCACCTGCCCTTCGCCGACCCCTACTGCGCCGGCGTCGGCGGCGCCGTGCTCGCAGCCGACCCCGCAGGCGTGAAGGACGGCGGCACGATGGTCGTCATCGAGGGCCCGCGGTTCTCGACTCGCGCCGAGTCGCGCGACTACGCGGCGTCCGGCTGGACCCTCATCAACATGACAGGTCACCCGGAGGCTCCGCTCGCCCGCGAACTGCGCATGTGCTACGCCGCGATCGCACTGGTCACCGACATGGACGCCGGTGCCGAGAGCGGGCACGGCGTGGGCCAGGAGGAGGTCTTCGCGCTGTTCCGCGCCAACCTCGAACGGCTCACGGGGCTGCTGACCGGCGCGATCGAGCGGCTCCCCGACCCGAGCGGCTGCACCTGCTCCACCTGGGCCGAGGGTCTCGAGCTGACCTACGAGGTCCCGGGCGCGTGAGGATCCTGCTCACCGGCGCCGCCGGATTCATCGGCTCCGCGATCCGTCGCATGGCCGAGGCCGAGGGCGTCGAGGTCGTCGGCGCCGACCTCATGCTGCCCGCCGCCCACGGTACGAGCGAGCCGCCGCCGGGCATCCACCGCCTCGACGTGCGCGAGCCGGACGGCTGGGCCGAGCTCCTCGAGGGTGTCGACGCCGTGTGCCATCAGGCGGCCATGGTCGGGGCGGGCGTCACGGTGGCCGATCTGCCCGCCTACGCCGGCCACAACGACCTGGGCACGGCGGTGCTGCTCGCCGCGATGAGCGCCGCCGGCGTCGATCGGCTCGTGCTCGCCTCCTCGATGGTCGTCTACGGCGAGGGCCGCTACGCGTGCGCCGAGCACGGCGATCAGGTGCCCGCTCCGCGAGCCCGAGCGGCGCTGGAGGCGGGCGACTTCGAGAACCACTGCTCGGTCTGCGGCGCCGTGCTGGCCTGGGCGCTCGTCGACGAGGACGCCCTGCTCGACCCGCGCTCCAGCTACGCGGCGAGCAAGCTCGCGCAGGAGCACTACGCCCGTGCCTGGGTGCGCCAGGCCGACGCCGCGGCGGTCGCCCTGCGCTACCACAACGTGTACGGGCCGGGCATGCCGCGCGACACCCCGTACTCCGGCGTGGCCGCGATGTTCCGCTCCTCCCTCGAGCGCGGCGAGCCGCCGCGCGTCTACGAGGACGGCGCCCAGGCCCGCGACTTCGTGCACGTCGACGACGTCGCCCGCGCCAACCTCGCGGCCCTGCGGGCGGTCGTGGCCGCCGACCCCGCCCACTGGGCGGCCTACAACGTCGCCTCGGGCAGCCCGGTCACGATCCGCGAGGTCGCCGAACTCGTCGGCGCCGGCACCGGCTCAGGGGTGGCGCCGCTGGTCACCGGCCAGTACCGGCTCGGCGACGTCCGGCACATCGTGGCCTCGCCCGAACGGGCGGCCCGCGAGCTCGGATTCCGGGCGGCGATCAGCCCCGCCGAGGGGCTGCCCGCCTTCGCCACCGCGCCCCTGCGCGCCTGAGGCGATCGTTACCAGCTGGTGTAGAGCAGCTGCTGCACCAGCACCGCGGTGAGCACCTGCCCGGCCAGCGCCCACCCGCGCAGTCGGGGCGGCAGTGCGGCGCACGCGATGGTCAGCCACGGCATGAACGGCAGCCAGATGCGCTCGACCTCCGCCTTGCTCATGCGCGACAGGTCGGCGAGCACGATCGAGGCGACGGCGGCGCCGACGAGCAGCACCAGGGGACGTTCCAGCACGCGGCGCCGGGCGCCCACCTCCGCCAACCCGGCCGCCACCACCGGCCCCATCGAGATCAGCAAGGCGGCGAGGTTGCCCCACATCCAGTACGACGCGGGCCGGATCGAGGCGATGCCGTCCCAGTAGCGCCGGCTCAGCACGGGGTAGGCCTCCCACCAGGCGAAGCCGCCGACGGCGAAGCCGACCACGACGGCCAGGGCCGCGAGCGCTGTGGGTACCAGGGGCTTCCAGCTGCGGGCAGCGGCGAGGACGGCGAGGGCCAGCAGGCCGAGCAGCGGGAGGCCGTAGGACATCATCACCGCGGCCCCGAAGAGCAGTCCGGCGAGCACCGACCAGGCGAGCCGCCGTCGTCCGTGCGCTCGGCAGGCGAGTGCCAGGCACGCCAGTGCCCACGCGGCGACAGCGCCGAAGAGACCGTCGGCGCTGACGGCCATGAACACCACCGCCGGGGTCAGCACCAGGAAGGGCGCGGCCCGCCGGGCGACGTCCTCGATGCCGAGGGCCCGCAACGCGACGAGCACCGCGGGCGCGGTGGTGCAGGCGAGCACCGTGACGACGACCCCCGCGGCGAGATCGCCGCCCAGCCCCAGGCGCACCAGGCCGACGAAGAACAGGAGGGCGAGCGGGGGATGGCCGGCCACGTGGGTCGGCCAGTTGTCGGGGGAGTCCAACGGGATGTGGTCGATGTAGATGTCGAGGAGGTGCCCGATCCCGCCGACCTCGCGGGCGGTCCGCAGGTACTCCCCGGAGCTGCCGAGCACGCGGGAGAGCCCGTCGGTGCCGTCGACGAGGGCGAGGGAGAGAGCCCAGCCCAGGCAGAGCGCGTAGCCCGCGAGGAGCAGGACGCCGAAGGGCAGCTCGTCCGCGCGTCGCCACAGCCAGCGCCCACCGAGGACGCCGATCAACAGCGCCGGCACGGTGCCGGGCCCCAGCAGCTTGGGCTCCCACATGCCGTGCAGCGGCGGGATCGCCCGATCGGGGAGGGACGACGCGCTGCGCGCCCACACCTGCCAGTCGAACAGCGGGGGGACGGCGAATGCGAGGAGCACGAGGAGGAGGGCCGCCGCGAACCCCGCGATCGGGATCCGGAGGGGGGAGTGCCGCATGCCCCGACCCTAGGCGCGACACCCCGGCACCGCGCCAGCCGCCGGACCCGGGTGTCACCGATCCGTAAGGTCGGGGCGGCCGCCGCCGCTGACGTGGCGTCTACGGTGGCGAGGTGCACTCCCCGCCCCAGCCTCCGGCCTGCGACCTCGTCCTGCCCTGCCGCGACGAGGGGCCGGCGCTCCGGGCCCTGCTGCCGCGCGTCCCCGCGCCCTTCCGGGTGATCGTGGTCGACAACGGCTCCTCCGACGACACCGCCGCGGTGGCCGAGGCGGCTGGCGCCCGGGTGGTGCGTGAGGAGCGGCCGGGCTACGGATCCGCGGTCCACGCCGGCCTCGAGGCCGCCACCGCCGACTACGTGGCGGTCATGGACGGCGACGGCAGCTTCGATCCCGACGACCTGCTGCGCCTGCTCGACGACGTCGTCGCCGGGCGCGCCGAGCTCGCGGTCGGACGACGCCGTCCGGTCGCCCGCGGGGTGTGGCCCTGGCACGCCCGGCTCGGCAATGCGCTGGTGGTCGGATGGTTGCGCCGCCGGATCGGCTTCCCGGCCCACGACATCGCGCCGATGCGGGTCTCGCGTCGCGACGCCATGCTCGACCTCGGCATCGAGGACCGTCGCTTCGGCTACCCCGTCGAGCTGATGCAGCGCGCCGTCGCCGCCGGCTGGCGGGTGCGCGAGCACGACGTCGCCTACCACCCGCGTGCCGAGGGCACGCGCTCGAAGGTGTCGGGGTCGGTGCGCGGCACCGTGCGCACGGCCCGCGACTTCTGGCGGGTGCTCGCGTGATCGCCACCGCCGCCCGGATGCTCGTGGTCGCCAAGGCGCCGGTGCCGGGGCGGGTGAAGACCCGGCTGGCCGCCGGTGTGGGCGACGAGGCGGCGGCCGGTCTCGCCGCCGCCGCCCTGGCCGACACCCTCGCGGCGGCGACCGCCGCGGTGGGGGCGGTGCGGTGCGTGCTCGCCCTCGACGGCGACCTCGCCGACCCCGCCGTCGTCGACGGGCCGCTTCTGGCCTCGCTCGTCGAGGGCTGGCGTGTCGTGCCGCAGGTCGCGGGCGACCTCGGCGTGCGTCTGGCCGCCGCCCACGCCGCGTGCGGGCCCGGGCCCGTCGTCCAGGTCGGCATGGACACCCCGCAGGCGACCCCCGACGACCTCCTCGCCGTCGCGCGCGGACTGGCCGAGGACGACGCCGTGCTCGGGCCGGCCGTCGACGGCGGCTGGTGGGTGCTCGGCGTCCGCGATCCACGGGTCGCCGCCGCGCTCGTCGACGTGCCGATGTCGACGCCGACGACCGGTGCCGACACGCATACCGCCCTGCTCGCCGCAGGATGGCGGGTCGGCACGGCCGCGACCCTCGACGACGTCGACACCGCCGACGACGCCGCCCGCGTCGCCGCTCTCGCACCCGGCAGCCGGTTCGCCCGGCGCTGGCACGAGGTCGCGGGGGTGCGGCGATGACCGCTCGCGACGCCTCCTTCTCCGAGGTCTTCGGTGCGGCGCTGCGTGGCGCCCCGTGCCGCGTGGTCGGGCTCGAGGCGGTCGCACAGGCGCTCCCGGTGGCCGATTGGACCCGGGAGATCGACCGTGCCGACGCGCACCTGCTCGACCTGTGCGAGGGCCCGACCATCGACATCGGCTGCGGGCCGGGCCGGTTGGCCGCGGGCCTGGCGGCAGCGGGTCACATCGTGCTCGGCATCGACGTGGTGCAGGAGGCGGTCGACCAGACCCGCTCGCGCGGTGCCGCCGCGCTGCGCCGCGACGTCTTCGACCCGCTGCCCGGGGAGGGTCGTTGGGCCACGGCCCTCCTGGCCGACGGCAACGTCGGCATCGGCGGCGACCCCGTCGCGTTGCTGCGGCGGGTGCGGGAGATCCTCGACCCCCGCGGCCGCGTGGTCGTCGAGCTCGCGGCCCCAGGTGTCGAGGAGCGGGTCGTCTGGGCCCGTCTGGAGGGCCGTGACACGGTCAGCCGCCCCTTCCGCTGGGCCGTCGTCGGCGTCGACGGCATCGCCCACGTCGCGGCCGGCGCCGGTCTGGCCGTCCGCTCCCGCAGCGCCTTCCTCGGGCGATGGTGCGCCGTCCTCGAACCCCTGGAGGCAGTCCGATGAGCACCACCGAACGACCGCGGTCGCGCCCGCCGCTGCGCCCGCCCACCGAGTCCGACTTCTCCCATCGCCTGCGCGGTGCCGTGGTCACCGCCCGGGTCGGCACCTGGCTGGGGGTCTGCTTCCTCATCGCCTTCGTGACCGGTCTGATCAGCCACTACGCCCAGGAGCCGAACCAGCCGATCCCGTTCCCGACCAGCCCGGCGTGGGGCTACCGCGTCACGCAGGGGCTGCACATCATCACCGGCACCGCCGCCGTCCCGCTGCTGCTGGTGAAGCTGTGGAGCGTCTACCCGAAGCTCTTCGCCGTCCCGCCGAAGCGGGCACGCGAGCTGGCGATCGAGGTCGCCGAACGCGCCTCCATCGCCGTCCTGGTCGCCGCCGCGATCTTCCAGCTCGTCTCCGGCCTGCAGAACATCGCGCACTGGTACACCTGGCCGTTCTCCTTCCGCTCCGTGCACTACGCGGTGGGTTGGCTGGTCACCGGGGCGCTGCTGCTGCACATCGCGGTGAAGCTGCCGGTGATCCGCGGCGCCTACGCCACCCCGGTGCGCGACGACGAGCCCGCATCGCCCGGCAGCCTCGACCGGCGCGGGCTCCTGCGCGCCACCTGGGCCGCGACCGCCGTCGCGGTGCTGGCGACCGCGGGCACCACCGTGCCGTGGCTGCGGCGGGTGTCGGTGCTGGGGGTGCGCTCCGGAGACGGGCCGCAGGGGCTGCCGGTCAACCGGTCGGCCCGCGCCGCCGGCGTCACCAGCCGCGCCACCTCGGGCCGCTACACGCTCGAGGTGGTCGCCGGCGACCGCACGGTGTCGCTGACCCGCGACGACCTGCTCGCCATGACCCAGCGCACCGAATCGCTGCCGATCGCGTGCGTCGAGGGATGGAGTGCTTCGGCCGTGTGGACCGGCGTCCGGGTGCGCGATCTGCTCGACCTCGTCGACGCGCCCCGCAACAGCGACGTGCGGGTCGTCTCGCTCCAGCAGCGGGGCGCCTTCGGGATCACCCACCTGCCCGGCAACTTCGCGGACGACGACCGCACGCTGCTCGCGCTGGCCCTGCACGGCGAGCCGTTGGCCCTCGACCACGGCTACCCGGCGCGGCTCATCGCGCCGAACCGGCCCGGCGTCCTGCAGACCAAGTGGGTCACCCGGTTGGAGGTGACCGCATGAGGGCCGCGCGGTTCCTGCTGGGCGCCCTCGGGCTCGGGGTCCTCGGGTGGGGGGCGTGGCTGCTCCTCGACCAGCAGGACCTCGCCGAGCTGCGCGGCGTCGTCGTCTGGCTCGCCGGCGGCGTGGTGGTGCACGACGCCGTGCTCGCCCCGCTCACCCTGCTGGTCACGGCGGTCGGCGCGCGGGTGCTCCCGTCGTCCTGGCAGGGCGCCGGCGCCCGCGCGGTGATCGTCATCGGCACGGTCACGCTGATGGCGATCCCGGTGCTCGGCCGCTTCGGAGCCGACTACGACCCGGCCAACGCCACGGTGCTCGACCGCCCCTACGCCGCCGGGTGGGGCGCGGTCGTCGTCCTGACCCTCGTCGCGGTCGCCGCCCACGCGGGCCTGCGCCTCGGACGCCGACGCGCCGCCGACCCGGAGGCGTGAGCAGGTGGCCCGTGTGCTCGTCGTCGACGACGACCCGACCGTGCGCGAGGTCGTCGTCTCCTACCTGCGCGCCCACGGCCACGAGGTCGACGAGGCCGCGGACGGCGAGGCGGCGGTGGCGATCTTCGAGCCGCGGCACGCCCTCGTCGTCCTCGACCTGATGATGCCGGGCATGGACGGCTGGGAGGTGCTGCGCCGCCTGCGGGCGGTTCGCGACGTGCCCGTCGTCCTGCTCACCGCGCTGGGGTCGGAGGAGGACCGCGTCGCCGGGCTCGAGCTCGGCGCCGACGACTACGTCGCCAAGCCGTTCAGCCCCCGCGAGCTCGCCCTGCGCGTCGACTCGGTGCTGCGGCGGCTCGGCGAGCGCGACGCCGACGTCGCCCGCGTGCTGCGCGACGGCGACCTCGTCGTCGACACCGGCGCCCGCACGGCGCGGCTGGCCGACCGGCCGCTGGCGCTCACAGTGCGGGAGTTCGATCTGCTCGCCTTCCTGCTCGCCCATCCCGACCGGGCGTTCACCCGCGACGACCTCCTCCAGCAGGTGTGGGGATGGTCGGTGGGCGACCGGTCGACGGTGACGGTGCATGTGCGCCGGTTGCGGGAGAAGGTGGAGGACGACCCGACCCGGCCGCGACGGCTGGCGACGGTCTGGGGTGTCGGCTACCGCTGGGCGACCGGCGGGGGAGAGGAGGACGCGTGACACGCGACCAGGTGGAGATCGTGCTCGTGGCGGCCGGCGGTGCCGTGGCGGTGGGAGCGCTGGGGCTGGTGGCGGCCCGGCTGCTGCGTGCCCGGTCGCTGCGCTGGCAGCTCGTGCTGGTGGCGGTGGTCTCCGTGGTCTCCGTGCTCGTCGGCGTGCTCGGCATGGCGCGCCTCATGTTCCTGTCCAACCACGACCTCGGCGTCGTCACGCTCGTCGCCACGACCGCGGCGACCGTGGCCATCGGGGTCTCGCTGGTGCTCGCCAGCGCCGTGGTGCGGTGGTCGCTCGAGCTGCGCGACCAGGTGCGCCTCGTCGGCGGTCCTGACGGCGTGTACGGCCCTGACGACGCGGAGGGCGCGGACGACGCCGGTGCCGCGCGCGGATCGGGGGTGGCGGGGTCGGCCGGTCCCGTCGGCCCGGCCGAGTTCCAGGCGCTGGCCGTCGAGCTCGCCTCCGCCCGCGAGCGCCTCGCCGAGGCCCGGCGGCGTGAGCAGGCGCTGGAGGAGTCCCGTCGCCAGCTGGTCTCCTGGGTCTCCCACGATCTGCGCACCCCGCTCGCGGCGATGCGGGCCATGACCGAGGCGCTGGAGGACGGCCTCGCCGTCGATCCCGAGCGCTACCGCCGCCAGATCGGCAGCGAGATCGACCGCATGGTGCGCATGGTCGACGACCTCTTCGAGCTCAGCCGCATCCACGCGGGCTCCTGGCAGCTGCGACCCGAGCCGCTCTCGGTGCTCGACCTGGTGAGCGAGGCCGTCGCGGCCGCCGATCCCGTGGCCCGCACCCGCGGCGTCGTCCTGGTCGGCGACGTCGCCGACGGCGTCGAGGTGGTCGCCGATCCCGGCGGGCTGGCGCGGGTGCTGTCGAACCTGGTGATGAACGCGATCCGGCACACCGAGCGCGGCGGCCGGGTCGTCGTCAGCGCGACCGCTCGCGGCGAGCTGGTCGAGGTCGCGGTCAGCGACGGCTGCGGGGGGATCGCCCGTACCGATCTCGAGCGCGTCTTCGACGTCGGCTGGCAGGCGGGGGTCGCCCGCACCCCCGAGCGCACGGAGCCCGGCGGCCGCGGCGCCGGTCTGGGGCTCGCGATCGTGCGCGGCATCGTCGAGGCGCACGCCGGGCGGGTGAGCGTCGAGAACCGAGGCCCGGGCTGCCGCTTCCTCGTCGAGCTCCCGGGTCTGCCGGGGGTGCCGGGCCGTCCGGAGGCCGTCGCCGGCTGACCCGCCGGCTGGCCCGCCGTCGATTCGTCGGGCGCGTGCGGCGTGTCGTCGGCGTGTCGTTCGGATCGAACACGTGTTCGGGGTAGGTTGTCGTGCACAAGGCGACGTGCCGACGCCGTCTTCCCCAGCTCGGAGCACGCCTCCGGCTTCTGTCGGCGGTCTGCCCTAGCGTCCGTGAGGACGACAACGACAGACCACGACACACCACGACGGGCCCGGTGCCCGACGCACGACACGGAGGAGACACCATGGCTGGTGCAGACCGCGAGAAGGCCCTCGACGCCGCCCTCGCCAACATCGAGAAGCAGTTCGGCAAGGGCTCGATCATGCGGCTGGGCGAGGAGACCCGGGCCCCGCTGGAGATCATCCCCACGGGCGCGATCTCCCTCGACATCGCGCTGGGCATCGGCGGTCTGCCGCGCGGCCGCGTCGTGGAGATCTACGGCCCGGAGTCCTCGGGTAAGACCACCGTGGCGCTCCACGCGGTGGCCAACGCCCAGCGCAACGGCGGCCTGGTCGCCTTCATCGACGCCGAGCACGCCCTCGACCCCGAGTACGCCAAGGCCCTGGGCGTCGACACCGACGCGCTGCTGGTCTCCCAGCCCGACTCCGGTGAGCAGGCGCTCGAGATCGCCGACATGCTGGTCCGCTCCGGGGCGCTCTCCCTCATCGTCATCGACTCGGTCGCCGCGCTCGTGCCCCGCGCCGAGATCGAGGGCGAGATGGGCGACAGCCACGTCGGTCTCCAGGCCCGACTGATGAGCCAGGCGCTGCGCAAGATGACCGGTGCGCTCAACAACTCCGGCACCACCGCGATCTTCATCAACCAGCTGCGCGAGAAGATCGGCGTCATGTTCGGCTCGCCCGAGACCACCACCGGTGGTCGCGCGCTGAAGTTCTACGCCTCGGTGCGCCTCGACGTGCGTCGCATCGAGACCCTCAAGGACGGCACCGACATGGTCGGCAACCGCACCCGGGTCAAGGTCGTGAAGAACAAGGTCGCCCCGCCGTTCAAGCAGGCCGAGTTCGACATCATGTACGGCAAGGGCATCAGCCGCGAGGGCGGCCTGATCGACGTGGGCGTCGAGGCGGGCCTGATCCGCAAGGCCGGCGCCTGGTACACCTACGAGGGCGACCAGCTCGGTCAGGGCAAGGAGAACGCGCGCACCTTCCTGCGCGACAACCCCGACCTGGCCAACGAGATCGAGAAGAAGATCCTCGAGAAGCTCGGCGTCGGCCCGACCGTCGACGCCGACGACTTCTCCGAGCTCTCCGACGAGCCGATCGGCGTCGGCGACTTCTGAGCCGCCGCCCCTCCTCGATGACGGCCCGCCGCGATACCTGGCAGGACGAGCGCCCCGCGCCGTCCTGGCTCGGCGACGTCGCGGCGGGCGTCGAGGCCTGGACCGCCGCCAGCGGCCGGGGTGGGCCGGACGGCCCGGGTGGCACCGAGCGGTCCGGCGGCGTGGCACCGCCGCCGGACCCGGTCGCCGAGGGCCCCGAGGCCGACGCCGAGTCGGTGGCCCGCACCATCCTGCTCGACCAGCTCACCGGGCGAGCCCGCAGCCGTCGCGAACTGCACGACAAGCTGCGGGCCAAGAACGTGCCCGACGAGATCGCCGTCCGGCTCCTCGACCGTTTCGAGGAGGTCGGTCTCATCGACGACGCCGCCTTCGCCCGCACCTGGATCAGCATCCGCGGGGCCGACGGATCCAAGGCCCTGGCTCGTCGCGCTCTCGCCCAGGAGCTGCGACGCAAGGGCGTCGCCGACGAGGTCGTCAAGGAGGCCCTGGCCGAGGTCGACACCGACGCCGAGACCGAGGCCGCCCGTGCGCTGGTGCGACGCAAGCTGCGCAGCCTGGCGCGGGTCGACGACGCCACCGCCACCCGCCGCCTGGTCGGGATGCTCGGTCGCAAGGGGTACCCGCCCGGCGTATCGTTCGCCGTGGTCAAGGAGGAGTTGGCGGCCGCTGAACGCGATGCCCCCGACGCCGAGGTCCCCGACACCTGGTGATGATCGCCGGCCGACACCCGGTGCGCCGGGTCGACGCCGGTTGGTGCGGCCCGACAGAATGCCGACGTGGCCGACGAGCGCGAGATCCTCACCTATGACCTGTTCGGAACCGCGGTGCGCGACATCGCCCAGCAGGTGGTCGCATCCGGCTACGAACCCGACATGGTCCTCGCCATCGCGCGCGGGGGATTGGGCCTGGCGATGGGCCTGGGCTACGCCCTCGACGTGAAGAACCTCTCCGCGGTCAACGTGGAGTTCTACACCGGTGTCGACCAGCGCCTCGACGTCCCGATCATGCTGCCGCCGACGCCGGCCGCGGTCGACCTGTCGGGCCTGAAGGTGCTCATCACCGACGACGTCGCCGACTCCGGTCGCACGCTGGAGATCGTGCAGGAGTTCTGCGCCGGGCACGTGCTCGAGGCGCGCACCGCCGTCGTCTACGAGAAGCCGTGGTCGGTCGTGAAGCCCGACTACGTCTGGCGGCGCACCGACCGGTGGATCAACTTCCCGTGGTCGACCGAGCCGCCGCTGGTGAACCGCTCGCACGTCCGCGATGCCTGACCCGCTGCCGCGCATCCGGGTCACCCGCTACGTCACTCCGCTGCGGGAGGGTGGGAGCCTGCCGGGCATCGTCGAGGCCGACGACCTGGGCACCTACGTCATCAAGTTCCGCGGGGCGGGGCAGGGCGTGCGGGTGCTCGTCGCCGAGGTGGTGGTGAGCGGGTTGGCTCGTCGACTCGGCCTGCGCACGCCGCGTCTGGTGGCCCTCGACCTGGCTGCCGACATCGCCCGCTACGAGGCCGACGAGGAGGTGCAGGACCTCCTCCAGGCGAGCATCGGTCTCAATCTCGGCATCGACTTCCTGCCCGGCAGTTTCGGCTACGACGGCGGCGAGGCCGACACCACGGCCTCGGCTGCCGACGATGTGGCGGCCCGCATCCTGTGGCTCGACGCCTTCACCGCCAACGTCGACCGCTCCTGGCGCAACCCGAACCTGCTGCGCTGGCACGGCGATCTGTGGGTCATCGACCATGGCGCCTCGCTCTACTTCCACCACGCGTGGGGCGGAGGCGTCACCGACCCCGCACGCTTCGCCGCGCAGCCGTGGAACAGCGACGACCACGTGCTCGCCGCCCATCTCCCGCAGGTGCCGGCGGTCGATGCGGAGATCCGGGCGCTGTTGAGCCCCGAGGTCTTCGCCGAGATCCTCGCCGAGGTGCCCGACGAGTGGCTCGAGCCGGTGCCGGGGGCCGAGACCCCCGACGACCTGCGGCGGGCCTACGTGGCCTTCCTGACCGCTCGGCTCGGGTCGCGCTCCTGGACGCCGGGAGGCGACGGTGAGTGAGTCGTCGACCCTGCACCCCTACCAGTACGTCGTCCTGCGCTGCGTCCCGCGGGTCGATCGGGAGGAGTTCGTCAACCTCGGCGTCGTCCTCTACTGCCAGGCCGCCGATCTCCTCCAGGTCGCCTGGCAGGTCGACGAGACGCGGCTGGCCGCCCTGTGGCCGCAGCTGCCGGTCTCGGCGGTGCGTGAGGCGATGGCGTTCATCGACGGCGTGTGCGCGGGCGACGCCCGCGGTGGCGCTGCGGCGCGCCAGCCGGTCAGCCAGCGCTTCGGCTTCCTCAAGGCGCCGCGCAGCACGGTGATCCAACCCGGACCGGTGCACGGTGGCCTCAGTCATGATCCGGCCGGCGAGGTCGCGCGATTGGTGGAGGTGCTGGTCGGATGAGGTCGATCGAGGAGGTCGTAGCGTTCCTGGTCGCCACCCGGGAGGCGGCGGGTTCGCCGTCCTACGCCGAGCTCGCCCGCCGGGTCGCGGCGCTCCGGGCTGCGCGTGGTGCCGACGGGTTCGAGGCGCGGGTCAGCCGCTCCACGGTCTACGACGCCTTCGACCGCGGCCGGCGTCGGCTCGACGGGCCGCTGGTGGCCGATCTCGCCCGGGCGCTCGGGGTGCCTGACGACGAGGCAGATGCATTGCTCGCCGCCATCGGCCGCCTGCAGGGCAGCGAGGAGGCCGCTCGGGTCGCCAGCGTCGTGGTCGGCGTGCCCGACCCCGGTCCGCTGGTCGGGCGGGCGCCCGAGCTCGCCGCGATCGGCGATGCCCCGGACGGCGCCGTGGTGGTCGTCTCGGGTCTCGGCGGCATGGGCAAGTCGCACCTCGCGCAGGCCGCAGCGGCCAGGCGGGCCGCCGCATCCGGGGCCGAGGTCCTCCAGGTCGACCTGCGCGGCAACGACCCCGATCTGCCGCCGGCCGCACCGGGCGCCGTCCAGACGTCGCTCCTGCGGGCGCTGGGTCGCGGCGCCGTGCCGGCCGAGGCCGACGAGCGCACCCAGGTCCTGGCCGCGGCCCTGGCCGAGCGTGCGGTGATCGTCCTGCTCGACGACGCCGCCGACGGCGAGCAGGTGCGCGCGATCGTCCCCGACCACCGTGGTTCCGCTCTGGTGATCGTGACCGCCCGACGCCGGCTCGACCTCGACGACGCCCGCGAGCTCGTGCTCGAGCCGCTCGACGAGGACGCCGCGGTCGAACTCATCGCCGCCCAGGCGCCGGCGGCGATCGCCGGCGATCCACTGGCGGCGCGTGCGTTGGTCGAGGCGGTGAGCGGCATTCCGCTGGCGCTGACGTTGACCGCGGCGCGCGTGGCCGCGCGCCCGGAGTGGACGCTGCACGATCACGCCCGCCAGGTCGTCGACCGGATGGCGCAGGCCCGCCTCGACGAACCGCTGAGCGCCGTCCTCTCCTCTGCCTACACCGCCCTCCCGGAGGCGGAGCAACGGGCCCTGCGCCTTCTCGCCGCCCAACCGCTGGGCGACCTGGCGACGCCGGCTCTCGCGGCGCTGTGGGATCGCGACCCAGCCACCACGGACGAACTCCGCACCGGCCTCGACCGCGCGCATCTGGTGGCGGTGCGCGCCGATCGCGTCGGGCTGCACGACGTCGTCCGCGCGTTCGCGCACGACCGCGGCCTCGATGCCGACCCCCACTCGGCCCGCACGGCGGCCATCGACCGGCTCGCCGACCACCTCGTCGAGCAGGCCTGGTCGGCGCATGTCGGCCTGCACGTCGCGGGCGAGAGCTGCCTCTACGGAGCGCGTGAGGCCGACGTCGTCCCGCTCGCCGAGGACGACGCCCGCGCCTGGCTGTCCACCCATGCCGAGCAGCTGCTGACGATGGCCGCCTCGCTCGAGGGCGACCGTCCCGACGTCGTCCTCGAGCTCTCCGGCGCCCTGACGTCGTGGCTCAACGCCACGGGTCGGCATCAGGACGGCCGGTGGTTGCATGGGCACGCGGTCGCGATCGCCTCCCGCGGTGACGACCCCGTGGTGCTGGCGCGGGCCCGGTTGGCACTGGGGCACTCGCTGGCCCGCCTCGGTGATGCTGAAGCCGCGGCCGAGCAGTTCGAGGCGGCCCGTCCGGTGTTCCAGAGGACCGGCGAGACGGGAGCCGAGCGCGTGCTGCTCTCCCTGCTGGCGTTCGGGGAGTACCAGGCGGGCCGCTACGACCGCGCGGCCGCGTGGTTCGACGAAGTGGTGCTCGCCGCGAGGGCGGGCGCCAGTCCGTACGAGGAGACCATCGCACTCGGCAACGCCGGTGACTGTTGGCGAGCCGCGGGACGCCCCGACGAGGCGGCGATCCGCATCCACGAGGCGCTCCTCATCGCCGACCGTGAGGATCTGGGGATGGTGCGGGCCGCCAACCTGATCAACCTCTCCCAGGTGCTCGTGCAGCTGGAGCGGCCCGAGGAGGCGTTGGAGCGTGCGGAGGCGGGCCTGGAGGCGGCGCGTGCGTTCAGCGAGTTCCTCGTCGGCCACGCCCACCTGGCGCGCGCCGGCGCGCTGCTGGCCCTCGGTCGCTCGGCGGAGGGTGCCCAGGCGCTCGATCAGGCCGCCGCCATCGCCGAACGCCTCGGCGACCCCCAGCTCGCGGCGGAGGTCGCGGCCCTCACGGCGTCCTGAGGGCGGCGGTCGCGCGGCGGCCCGGACTTGTCAGGGGAAACTGGCACTTGGCACGGCAAGCATTGCCTGACATGTGGGAGTTTCCCCGGCTGACCGGGGAAACTCCCGCCCGGCCGCAGCCGACCGCACCCCCGCTCAGCAGCGCGCCCCCGGAGCGGCGACCGCGGCCGCAGCGTCGACGATGCCGCGTCCGTAGTAGGGGAGGAACGCGGGGGCGCGGCCCAGCAGCGGGATCCGTGCGGTGTCCTCGATGACCTGGATGACGTCGGCGGGACGCCGGCATTGGGCGAGCAGCAGGGCGGCGATGCCGGCGACGTGCGGCGCGGCCATCGAGGTGCCGCCCATCCGCGCGTAGGGCGTGGCCGTTCCGTAGCAGCCGAAGGTGAAGCCGACCGGGACGGTCGAGACGACGTCGCTGGCCGGGGTCGTCTCGCAGATGGCGCCGCTGTCGAGGCCACCGAACCCGCCCGGCGCGGCCACCGTGTCCTGCCGCAGCGTGAGATCGGGCTGGACGACGTAGCCGAGCTGGCTGAAGGGACTGGGCAGGCCGGTGCTCCCGACGGCGGTCACGCACAGCACCCCGGGAGTGTCTGCGGGCGCCGAGCACAGCGGGTAGAGCTGGAAGTTGCCGGCCGCTGCGACGACCACGGCGCCGGAGCGGACGGCGTACTCGGCGGCGGCGTGCAGCGCCGCCAGTTCTCCGGGCCCGGTGACCTCGGCTCCGGGCTCGGCTCCGAGGCTGAGGTTGATGACGTCGGCGCCGTGGTCGGCGGCCCAACGGATGCCGCTGACGACGGCGTCGATGTTGCCGGTCCCGTTGTTGAGGACCTTGACCGGCATGATGCGGACGTCGGGCGCCACCCCGGAGATCCCGATGCCGTTGTGCGTGGCGGCGCCGATGATGCCGGCGACATGGGTGCCGTGGGAGTTGATGACGATGTCCAGACCGGCCTGGTAGAGGGCGAACGGATCCATCGCGTTGCCATCGGGGTTGCGGACGCCGGTCCAGCGGCCGTCCCCGCAGCTGACGGTGGGGTCCGGGCAGCCGCCGAAGGTCGCGCCGGAGGTCAGCTGTCCCTGGAGGTCGGGGTGCTCCCGGTCGACGCCGGAGTCGACGACGGCCACGACGACTCCCCGTCCGGTGCTGCGCTTCCACGCCTGGTCGGCGCGCACGAGGTCGAGCGCCCACTGCTGGGAGCGCAGCGGGTCGGGCCGGTCGGCGCGGGCGGCCTGCGCGGGGAGGGCGGCCCGGCTCGTGCCGGTGAGACCCACGCCGAGGACGAGCGCGGCGAGCGCCAGCAGGACGGACAGGACACGGGGGAGGTGAGTGCTGGGGGACACGCCGTCCCAACGGCGCCGGCCGGGCCGGGTTACGGACGATTCCCGACCCGTGGACCGATCACAGCCGAGGCTCAGACCGGGACGAGCTCGACGGCGCCCACGGCGTAGCGCGCGAGGATGGTGCGCGCGATGACCGGGTGGGCACCCAGCGGCTCGGAGACCGCGATCGCCCCGGCCTCGAGCGCGAGCTCGGCGGCGCGGTCGGGCAGGAACCCGGGGGCGAGGAACAGCGAGGCGACGGCGATGTGACGGCGTCCCTCGGCGCGGAAGGCGCGCACGGCCTCACCGGTCGCCGGCGGGGCGGCCGAGGCGTACGCGGCGACGACCGGCAGCTTGTGGTGCGAGCCCCACACGCGTGCCAGCCGGGCGACGGCCTGGTTGGCCAGCGGGTCGCTGGAGCCGGCGGCGGCGAGCACCAGGGCATCGAGCTCACGCACCCGCGAACGGCTCAGCGCCTCGCGCATGCGCACGTCGAGGACCTCGAGGAAACAGGTCTCCAGGCCGAGGATCTCGGTGGCGCGGATCTGCAGGCCGGGGTGCCGCGCGACGGCCTCCTCGATCACCTGCGGGACGTCGACGGTGGCGTGGTAGGCCTCGGTCAGCAGCAGCGGGACGACGACGATCTCGTCGAAGCCGGCCTTCACCAGCCGGTCGACGACGGTCGTGAACGAGGGCTTGGAGAGGTCGAGGAACGCCTGCTCGATGCGCAGATCGGGCCGCATGGCGCGGGCCTCGCCGACCAGCGCCGTGATCGTCGCGGCCGAGCGGGGGTCACGGCTGCCGTGGGCCAGGGCGATCAGTGCGGGTGCTGCCATCGGTAAGTGTCCTCTCTCGGGGGGATGGGATCGACGCGCTCAGGCGTGGATCCCGCACTCGGTCTTGTTGGTGCCCGCCCAGCGGCCGCTGCGGGGGTCGTCGCCGGGGGCGACGCGCCGGGTGCAGGGGGCGCAGCCGATGGAGGGGTAGCCGTCGTAGACGAGGGGGTTGACCAGGATGCCGTTCTCGGCGATGTAGCGATCGACGTCCTCATCGCTCCAGCGGGCGATGGGGGAGACCTTGACCTTCTGCTTCTTGGCGTCCCAGCCGATGACCGGCGCGATGACCCGGTTGCGGGTCTCCGAGCGCCGCAGCCCGGTGGCCCAGGCGTCGTAGCCGGAGAGCGAGCGGGCCAGCGGCTCGACCTTGCGCAGCTTGCAGCACAGGTCGGGGTCGGTCTTGTACAGCTCGGGGCCGTACTGGGCGTCCTGCTCGGCGACCGTCTGCACGGGCGTGATGGTGAGCAGGTTGACCGGCATCGTGGCCTCGACGGCGTCGCGGGTACCGATGGTCTCGACGAAGTGGTAGCCGGTGTCGAGGAAGACCACGTCGATACCCGGGACGACGCTGGAGGCGAGGTGCGCGAGGACGGCGTCGCCCATCGAGGAGGTGACGCAGAAGCGCTCGCCGAAGGTGGCGGCGGCCCACTCGATGATGGTCGTGGCCGGCGCGAGCTCGAGCTCGGCGCCCCAGTGGCTGACGAGGTCGCGCAGCTCCTCGGGCGACCGGCCGGCGGTCTCGGTGCCGCGGTACTCGCGTGCGTTGCGGGTGGTGCTGATCATCGGGGTGCTCCCTCGCTGATGCCGGTGGCGGAGCCGCCGGGCCGGAGGATCCCCAGCAGCTTGAGGGAGAAGGCCCGCAGGCAACCGCGGCATTCCCAGGAACCGTGCGGCGAGGTGACCGAGCCGTCGGGGGCGACGATCTCGTGCGGACGCAGGTCCTCCTCGCCGCAGAACGGGCAGTGGAAGGGGACCGCGCGTCCCTCGCCGGACATCAGCGTGCTCCGGCGAGCGCGGCTTCCCCGCGCAGCAGGGCCTCGTCGGCGCGGTGCACCCACGTGGTGAACGACTCGCCCTCGGTGCGATCGGCCAGGTAGGCCGTCACGAGCGAGGAGATGTAGTCGTCGAGGCCGGCGGAGGTGACCTTGTGGGCGCGCAGCTTGCGGCCGAAGTTGGCCTGCAGGCCGGTGGCGCCGCCGAGGTGCACCTGGAAACCCTCGACCTGCTGGTCGCCGACCTGGACGAGCTGACCCTTGAGGCCGATGTCGGCGATCTGGGTGCGCGCGCAGGCGTTGGGGCAGCCGTTGACGTTGACGGTGATGGGGGAGTCGAGGTCGGGGAAGCGCTTCTCGAGCTCGGCCACCAGGTCGCGGGCGCGGTTCTTGGTGTCGACGATCGCCAGCTTGCAGAACTCGATGCCGGTGCAGGCCATCGTGTTGCGTCGCCAGTTGGAGGGCCGGGCGGACAGGCCGATCGCCTCGAGGTCGGCGATGACGTCCTCGACCCGCTCGGGGTCGACGCCGATGAGCACGATCTTCTGGTACGGCGTCAGGCGGACGCCGTCGACCGCGTGCTTCTCCAGCAGGTCGGCCAGGGCGATGAGCAGCGTGCCGGAGACGCGGCCGGCCACGGGGGCGACACCGATGTAGCGGCGGCCGTCCTTCTGCTCGTGGACGCCGATGTGGTCGCGGTGGCCGACCGGGGAGGCCGGCGACTCGCAGGTGACGAGCTCGCGGCCGAGGTACTCGTTCTCGAGCACCTCACGGAACTTCGCGATGCCCCAGTCGGCGACGAGGAACTTCAGACGCGCACGCGAGCGCAGCCGGCGGTAGCCGTAGTCGCGGAAGATCGAGGCGACACCCTCCCAGACGTCGGCGACGTCGTCGAGGGGGATCCACACGCCCATCTTCTGGGCGAGCATCGGGTTGGTCGACAGACCGCCGCCGACCCACAGGTCGAAGCCGGGGCCGTGCTCGGGGTGCACCGTGCCGACGAAGGAGATGTCGTTGGTCTCGGGGGAGACGTCGTGCGAGGGGTGGCCGGTCAGCGCGGTCTTGAACTTCCGCGGGAAGTTGGAGAAGTCCGGGCTGCCGATGAAGCGCCGGTAGATCTCCTCCAGGGCGGGGGTGCCGTCGATGATCTCGTCGGCGGCGACGCCGGCGACCGGCGAGCCGAGGAACGGGCGCGGGGAGTCGCCGCAGGCCTCGAGGGTCGAGAGCCCGCCGAGCTCGAGCCGCTCCCAGATCGCCGGGACGTCCTCGATGCGGATCCAGTGGTACTGGATGTTCTCGCGGTCGGTGACGTCGGCGGTGTCGCGGGCGTAGTCGCGGCCGATCTCGCCGAGGGCCCGCACGGTCGCGGCGGTGAGGAGCCGGCCGTCGGAGCGCACGCGCATCATGAAGAACGGCGCGTCGAGGTCCTCCTCGGGCACGGTGGCGGTCTTGCCGCCGTCGAAGCCCTCCGCGCGCTGGGTGTAGAGGCCCATCCACCGGAACCGGCCGCGCAGGTCGGCGGGGTCGATCGAGGCGAAGCCGCGCTGGGAGTAGACGTAGAGGATGCGGTCCCGCACGTTGAGCGGGTCGTCGTCCTTCTTCGACTGCTCGTTCTTGTTCAGCGGCTCGGAGTAGCCGAGCGCCCACTGGCCCTCGCCGCGCTTGGGGCGGGGGATCTCGGTGCGCTGGGCGCGCTTGGCCTGGTAGCGGAGGTCGGACATCGTGGATTCCTGGCTGGCTTCCTGGGGACGGCGGCGGGGTGGCCGCGCGGAACGGGCTGGGGGCGTCAGGACAGCCGACACATCGCGCTGCGCGTGCGGCCGAGGTCGACATGGCGGCGTACCACCAGGTGGACGTGGGTCGCGGCGCTGATCACAGGCGTCAGTCTCAAGTCGTGGACGGCCGCCTCACAAGGCGAAATCTCGTGATGTGAGAACCGTGTCCGCGATGCGGGACACCGTTCAGGTGAACTGAGCGTAAACCGGGTCTGCGCTGAGGCGCAGGTCACACTGTGCGCGGGAGCCGCCGTCCACCCGTGATCGCGGGTTCGGCCGACCGCGGCCTCGCTCATTAGGCTGAGACCATGGCCGACATCGACGCCCTCACCAGCAGTGCCTACGCCCACGCTCTCGAGGTCATCGCCTCGGTCGAGCCCCGCATCGCCGATGCCACCCGCGCCGAGCTCGCCGACCAGCGCAGCTCGCTCAAGCTGATCGCCAGCGAGAACTACGCCTCGCCCGCCGTCCTGCTGACGATGGGCACCTGGTTCTCCGACAAGTACGCCGAGGGCACCGTCGGCCACCGCTTCTACGCGGGCTGCCAGAACGTCGACACCGTCGAGGCGCTCGCCGCCGAGCACGCCCGGGAGCTCTTCGGCGCCGAGTACGCCTACGTGCAGCCGCACTCGGGCATCGACGCCAACCTCGTGGCCTTCTGGTCGATCCTGGCCCACCGCGTCGAGGGTCCGTGGCTGGAGAAGGCGGCGGCCAAGAACGTCAACGACCTCACCGAGGCCGACTGGGAGGCCCTGCGCAAGGAGCTCGGCAACCAGCGCCTGCTCGGCATGAGCCTGGACGCCGGCGGCCACCTCACCCACGGCTTCCGCCCCAACATCAGCGGCAAGATGTTCCACCAGCAGCAGTACGGCACCAACCCCGAGACCGGCCTCCTCGACTACGACGCGCTGCTGGCCAAGGCACGCGAGTTCAAGCCGCTGGTGCTCGTGGCCGGCTACTCCGCCTACCCGCGCCGGGTGAACTTCGCCAAGATGCGCGAGATCGCCGACGAGGTGGGCGCCACCCTCATGGTCGACATGGCCCACTTCGCGGGCCTGGTGGCCGGCAAGGTGTTCACCGGCGAGGAGAACCCGGTGCCCTACGCCGACATCGTCACCTCGACCACCCACAAGTCCCTGCGCGGCCCGCGTGGCGGTCTGGTGCTGGCCACCGGCGAGCTCGCCCCCTCGGTCGACCGCGGCTGCCCGATGGTGCTCGGCGGCCCGATGTCGCACGTCATGGCCGCCAAGGCCGTCGCCTTCGCCGAGGCCCGCACCGAGGACTTCCAGGCCTACGCCCACCGGGTCGCCGAGAACGCCCAGACCCTCGCCGAGGGCTTCCTCAAGCGCGGCGCGAAGCTGGTCACCGGCGGCACCGACAACCACCTCGTGCTGCTCGACGTGACCTCCTTCGGTCTCACCGGCCGCCAGGCCGAGTCGGCACTGCTCGACGCCGGCGTGGTCACGAACCGCAACTCGGTGCCCGCCGACCCCAACGGCGCCTGGTACACCTCCGGCATCCGCCTGGGCACCCCGGCGCTGACCACGCGCGGCTTCGGCGCCGAGGAGTTCGACCGCGTCGCCGAGCTCATGGTCGAGGTCCTGCGCAACACCACGCCGGGCACCACCAAGGCCGGCACGCCCTCGCAGGCCAGCTACGTGCTCGCCGACGGCGTCGCCGACCGCGTGCGCGCGGCGTCGGCGGAGATGCTCGACAAGCACCCGCTCTACCCGGGCATCGACCTGAGCTGAGCCTGGCGTCAGCGCCAGCGGTACTCCAGCTCCGGCCGGCCGGCGACCCCGTAACGGGGACGCCGGTCGGCCTGTCCGTTCTCGGCCAGATGCTCCAGGTAGCGGCGCACCGTCACGCGCGAGGCGCCCACCTGTTCGGCGGCCTCGGTCGCCGAGAGCCCCTGCGGATGCCGCCGCAGCGCGGCGACCACCTCGGCCATCGTCTCCGGGCTCATGCCCTTCGGCAGGGCGGCCCGCTGCTCGGCCCGCGCGGTGCGCAGCGCGCCGAGCAGCGAGTCGACGTCGTCCTGACCGACCTCGCCCGCACCCGCGAGCGTGCGGCGGTAGTCGGCGTACTGGCCGAGCTTGGCGCGGAACCCCGCGAAGGTGAAGGGCTTGAGCAGGTAGAGCACGACGCCCTGGGCGACGGCGTGCCGCACCACGTCGGCATCGCGCGCGGAGGTGACCGCGATGGCGTCGCACAGGTGGCCGGCCGCCCGCGCCCGCTGCAGCAGGCCCAGGCCGTGGCCGTCGGGCAGGTGCAGGTCGAGCAGCAGCAGGTCGACCGGGACGCCGTCCGCGCGCCCGCGGTCGAGGGCACGCAGCGCCGCCGCGGCCGAGCGGGCGACCCCCGCCAGTTCGAAGCCCTCCAGGCGCTCGACGTACGCCGCGTGCGCCTCGGCGGCCAGCGCCTCGTCCTCGACGATCAGCACCCGCACGGGCGTCGCGCTCACGTGGCCGCTCCGGCCAGCCGCACCCTGAACAGGGCGCCACCCTCCTCGCTGCTGCCGACCTCGAGGACGCCGCCGTGCCGTCGGGCCACCTGGGCGACCAGCGCGAGGCCGACGCCGCGGCCGCGCGGATCGTCGCCGGGGCTCACCTTGGTCGACCACCCGCGCTCGGTGACGTGCTCGATCGCCTCCGCCGAGAGCCCCGGTCCGCTGTCCTCGACGGTGATGGCCGCGGCGTCGACGGTGATCTTGACCCGGCGGCTGCCGGCGGGGCGGTCGGCGACCGCATCGAAGGCGTTGTCGAGGAGGTTGCCGATGACGGTCACGAGATCGCGGCGGCTCAGGGGCGAACCCGGCGGCAGATCGCCGTCGATCGTCAGCTCGATACCGCGCTCGGCGGCGTCGGCCGTCTTGCCGAGCAGCAGGGCGGCCACGACGGGGTCGTCGCTGGCCGCGACCATCCGGTCGGTGAGCAGTTGGGCGATCTGGAGCTCCTCGGTGGCGAAGTCGACCGCCTCCTCGGGGCGGCCCATCTCGATGAGGGAGACCACCGTGTGCAGCCTGTTCGCCGACTCGTGGTTCTGCGCGCGCAGCGAGTCGGTGAGGCGCCGGACGGCGTCCAGCTCGCCGGTCACGCCACGCAGCTCGGTGTGGTCGCGGAGCGTGACGACCGCGCCGACGTCGCGTCCTTGCCAGGTCGCCGGCGAGCTGTTGACCAGCAGGATCCGATCGCCGGCCAGGTAGAGCTCGTCGTCGGCCTCGCGGCCGCCGAGCGCGGCCTCGACGAGGCCCGGTGCCAGCCCGAGCGCGTCGAGGCGGCTCCCGGCGGCGTCGGCAGGCAGGTCGAGGAGGCGGCGGGCCTCGTCGTTGACCAGCTGCACCCGACCCTCGCCGTCGAGGAGCAGCAACCCCTCGCGGACGGCGTGGAGCACCGCGGAGTAGTACTCGTACATGCGCGCCAGCTCCTCCGCGCCCAGACCATGGGTCTGGCGATGCAGGCGGCGCGAGACGAGCGCAGTGCCGCCCAAGCCGGCGAGCAGCACCGCCAGCGCCGCCAGGCCGATCGGCACCAGATCGTCGCGCAGCGCGCGGTCGATGCGGTCGACGGTGATGCCGACCGCGACCAGGGCGACCACCCGCCCGTCGTCGTCCTCGACCGGCACCACCGCGCGCATCGAGGGCCCCAGCGTGCCGGTGTACTCCTGGGTGAAGATCCCGCCGGACGGCGCGTCGCCGACGTCGCCGATGAACCGGCGGCCGATCTGCGCCGGGTCGGGGTGGCTGTAGCGGATCCGGTCGGGTGACATCACCGTCACGAAGTCGACGTCGCTGTCGCGCCGCACCCGCTCGGCTAGCGGCTGGATGAGCCGACTCGGCTCGGCCTCGCCGAGGGCGGCGATCAGCGTGGGGGAGTCGGCCAGGGTGCGGGCGACCGCGACCGCGCGGGAGGTCGCGTCGGCGCGCACGTCGCGGCGCGCGTCGAGGGTCGCCAGGCCGATCGAGACCAGCACGAGCACGACGACCACGACGACCTGCAGCAGCAGGATCTGGCGCGCCACGGAGGTGTCGCGCCCGAAGCGAGGACGCCGGGGCATGGGCCCCATCCTCACCCGGCGGAGGTGGTCGCGACCACAACGACCACAAGGGTGACGCCGGTCACGTCGGCTCGCAGAGTTCCCCTCATGAGCACCTCACAGACGGCGGCGCCGCGGAGCCGCACCCACTACCTGTACCTCGCGGTCATCGCCGCGGTGGCGCTCGGCATCGTCGTCGGCCTGGCCGCGCCGGACGTCGCCGTCGAGCTCAAGCCGCTCGGCACCGGCTTCGTCGCCCTGATCCGCATGATGATCCAGCCGGTCATCTTCTGCACGATCGTCATCGGGGTCGGCTCGGTCGCCAGCGCCGCCCGGGTCGGCAAGGTCGGCGGCCTCGCACTGGCCTACTTCCTGACGTTCTCCACGATCGCCCTCGGCATCGGCCTGGTGGTCGGCAACCTGCTGCACCCCGGCGACGGCCTGCGGCTCACCGACGCCGTCGCCGGTGCCGGACAGGAGCAGGCGGCCGCCGGCCACGGCAGCACCACCGAATTCCTGCTGGGCATCATCCCCACCTCGATGCTCTCCTCGCTGACCTCCGGCGAGGTGCTCCAGACCCTGCTCGTCGCCCTGCTCGTCGGCTTCGCCCTCCAGCAGATGGGTGCCGCCGGCGAGCCGGTGCTGCGCGGCGTGACCGCCGTCCAGCGGGTCGTCTTCCGGGTGCTCGCGATGATCATGTGGGCCGCGCCCATCGGCGCGTTCGGCGCGATCGCCGCCGTCGTCGGCGAGACCGGCGTCGATGCGCTGCGCAGCCTCTTCGTGCTGATGGTCGGCTTCTACATCACCTGCGTGCTGTTCGTCTTCGGCGTGCTCGGCACGGTGCTGCGGATGACGACCGGCGTCAACGTCTTCCGCCTCCTGCGCTACCTGGGCCGGGAGTTCCTGCTGATCCTCTCCACGTCGTCCTCGGAGTCGGCGTTGCCGCGGCTGATCGCCAAGATGGAGCACGCGGGCGTCGACAAGGCGACGGTCGGCGTCGTCGTGCCGACCGGCTACTCCTTCAACCTCGACGGCACCGCGATCTACCTGACGATGGCCTCGCTGTTCATCGCCGAGGCGCTGGGCGACCCGCTGTCGATCGGCGAGCAGGTCTCGCTGCTGCTGTTCATGATGATCGCCTCCAAGGGCGCCGCCGGCGTCACCGGCGCCGGCATGGCGACGCTGGCCGGCGGGCTCTCCTCGCACCGCCCCGAGCTGGTGGACGGCGTCGGCCTCATCGTCGGCATCGACCGGTTCATGTCCGAGGCCCGCGCACTGACGAACTTCGCGGGCAACGCCATCGCCACCATCGTCATCGGCCAGTGGACCGGCAGCATCGACCGGGCGCAGCTCGACCGTGTGCTCGCCGGGCAGGACCCGTTCGACGAGACCACGATGATCGACGACGGGCACGGGAACGGGCACGCGGAGACGTCCGCCGCTCCGCAGCCTCGGCCGGACGCCGTCCGGGAGACGACACCGGTCGGCTGAGCCCGAGCCAGCGAGCCGGGCCGAGCCGCCACCCCGCCGGGACGACACGTCGTCCCGGCGGGTTCGTCGTTCAGAGCACCGGCATCGCGCGCTGCACCACGGCCCGCAGCTCGGCGCCGCTGGCCTCCAGGCAGCCGTAGGTGGCGTCGTAGCCCGGCGAGAGCCGGGAGGCGATGAAGAGGTCGGCGACCTCCTCGGGGGCGTACCGCACGAGCAGGGTGCCCTGGAGCAGTGCCGCCATCCGGCCGGCCAGCCGCCGGGCCGAGCGCTCGAGCCCCGAGCGGTCGCCCAGCAGGCCGCCGATGAGGGCGAGGGTGTCGTCGATCGCAGCGTCGAGCCGGGCGTCGGCGCCACGGGCGAGCCCCACCTCGGTGAGGTAGGCGTCGAGCACCTCGGGTTCGCGGCCCAGGGCGCGCAGCACGTCGAGGGCGTTGACGTTGCCCGAGCCCTCCCACACCGAGTTCAGCGGCGCCTCGCGGTAGAGCAGCGGCATGCCCGACTCCTCGACGTAGCCGTTGCCGCCCAGGCACTCCAGCGCCTCGGCGACCATCGCCGGGGTGCGCTTGCAGACCCAGAACTTCGCCAGCGGCAGGGCGATGCGCCGCAGCGCCGCCTCGTGGGCGTCGTCGGGTCGGTCGACGGCCGCAGCGAGCCGCATGGCCAGCACGGTGGCCGCCTCGGTCTCGACCGCGAGATCGGCCACGACGTTCTGCATGAGCGGCTTGTCGACCAGCAGGGAGCCGAACGCCGAGCGGTGGGCCACGTGCCAGGCGGCTTCAGAGACGGCCTTGCGCATCAGCGAGGTCGAGCCGAGCACGCAGTCCAGCCGGGTGGCCGCGACCATCTCGATGATGGTGCGCACCCCGCGACCCTCGTCGCCGATCCGCAGGGCCACCGTGCCGTCGAACTCCAGCTCCGAGGAGGCGTTGGAGCGGTTGCCCAGCTTCTCCTTGAGCCGGACGACGTCGAGGGCGTTGCGCGTGCCGTCGAGGAGCATCCGCGGCACCAGGAAGCAGGTGACGCCGTCGTCGGCCTGGGCGAGTACCAGGAAGACGTCGTTCATCGGTGCCGAGGTGAACCACTTGTGGCCGTAGAGACGGTACGAGCCGTCCTCGGGGACGGCGACCGCGCGCGTGACGTTCGCGCGCACGTCGGAGCCGCCCTGCTTCTCGGTCATGCCCATGCCGGCGAGCGCGCCGAGCTTCTCGTCGGGACGACGCAGCCCCGGGTCGTAGATGCGCGAGGCCAGGCGCGGCACCCACTCCTTGGCGATCGCCTCGTCGACGCGCAGCGCGGGCACGGCCGCGTAGGTCATCGACACCGGGCAGCCGTGGCCGGGTTCGGTGTGCGACCAGGCCATGAAGCCCGCCGCCCGGCGCACGTGGGCGTGCGGGTCGCCGTCCTCTTGGGCCTGCCAGGCGGCGGCGGCGAGACCGTGCCCGATCGCCCGCTCCATCAGCCAGTGCCAGGAGGGATGGAAGTCGACCTCGTCGACGCGGACGCCGTACCTGTCGAAGGGCCGCAGCACCGGGTGGTGCTCGTTGGCGAGCATCCCGTGCTCGCGGGCCTCGGCCGACCCGGCCTCGGCGCCGATGCCGACCAGCGAGTCCAGCACCTCGGCGGACCCGTGGCGCAGCACGGCCTCGCTGAGGGCACGGTCGGCGGTCACCACGTTGTGGCCCACCAGCGGCGGCGCCTGGTTGGTGCTGCGGCGGATCTCCTGACGCGACGGCCGGGACTCGCGCTCACCTCCGGGATGGGGGGTCGTCATGCGGTTACGGTACGACGCATGGCGGATCAGCGGACGACGGCGCTCGCGGCGTCGCTCTCCGAGATCGGGGCCGCCGCCCTCGAGCGACTGCGGCGCCTGGCCCGTCTGGCGTGGCGGCTGGTCGTCGCCACGGTCGACTCCTGCCTTCAGCACCGGGTCACCGGGCTGGCCGCGGAGGCGGCGTTCTTCGCGGTGCTCTCGGTGCCGCCGCTGATCTTCGCGCTCGCCGGCGCCATCGGGTACGTGACCGCGCAGTTCTCCGCCGATCAGGTCGCGCAGATCCAGCAGTCGATCCTCGACCTCAGCGCCCGCTTCCTCACCGACTCCGCGGTCGACAAGGTGATCGCGCCGACGATCGCCGACGTCCTCCAGGGCGGTCGCTTCGACGTGATCTCGGTCGGTTCGGTGCTCGCGCTGTGGTCGGGCTCGCGTGCCCTGAACGTCTTCATCGACACCATCACGATCATGCACGGCCTCGGCGGCGTGCGCGGCATCCTCAAAGCGCGCGCGCTGTCGTTCGGCCTGTACCTGCTGGCGATCGTCACCGGCGTCGTCTCGATCCCGCTCGTGGTCGCGGGCCCCTCGCTGGTGCGCGGCTGGCTGCCCGACAGCGCCGAGGTGCTGATGGCGTTCTACTGGCCGCTGGTCATCGCCCTGTGCGTCTGCTTCCTGGCCACGCTCTACCACGTGTCGGTGCCGGTGCGCACCGCGTGGCGCTACAACCTGCCCGGAGCGTGCTTCAGCCTGCTGGCCTGGGTGGTGGGCTCCTACCTGCTGCGCTGGACGCTCACCGTCACCGCCTCGGACTCCCGCTCGGTCTACGGCCCGCTGGCCGCACCCATCGCCGTGCTCACCTGGCTCTACCTCGTCGCGATCGCCGTGCTGATCGGGGCCGCGGTGAACCGAGCCTTCGAGACCGTGCTGCCGCCGTCCTCGCCCGCCGCCCGCCGCCGGGCCGACGGCGCCGCCGTCGCGCCGATGCCCTAGATTGCGGCCGTGGCCGACGACTGGAGCGCCCCCGCGCCGGGCGGCAACCGCGGGCGGGTCATGCTGCCCGAGGTCGTGAGATCGCCGTGGTGGCAGCTGGCGCGCCGGGTGCTGCTGGCCACCGCGATCCTCGTCGGCACGGTGCTGCTGGTCTGGTTCGACCGCGCCGCCTACCGCGACAACAACGACCCGACGGGCACGGTCGACCTCGTCGACGCGATCTATTACACGACCGTCACGCTCAGCACGACCGGGTACGGCGACATCGCCCCGGTCGCCGACCACGCGCGGATGATCAACGCGTTCATCATCACCCCGGCCCGCATCGCCTTCCTGGTGTTGCTGATCGGCACCACCTTGGAGGTCCTGGCCAACCAGGGCCGCGACATGTTCCGAGTCGCTCGTTGGAGGAAGCGCATGGCCCACCACGTCGTGGTCATCGGTTACGGCACGAAGGGCCGCAGCGCGGTCGAGACCCTGATCAACAACGGCCTCGAGCGGGAGGCGATCGTCGTCGTCGACCCCACCGCCACCGCCCTCCAGGACGCCCACGCCGACGGGCTCGCGGTCGTCACCGGCGACGCCACCCGTCGAGAGGTGCTGCGCCGCGCGGGCGTCGCCACCGCCGACCAGGTCATCATCACCACCGCCCGCGACGACTCCAACGTGCTGGCCACCCTCACCGTGCGCCAGCTCAACCCCGACGCCTGGATCGTCGCGGCCGCACGCGAGCAGGAGAACGTCTCGCTGATGAAGCAGTCGGGCGCGAACTCCGTGATCACCTCCAGCGACGCCGTCGGCCGGCTGCTGGGCCTCTCCTCGATGTCGCCCTCGCTCGGCACGGTCATGGAGGACCTCCTCACCTACGGCGAGGGCCTCGAGGTCGCCGAGCGCGAGCTGCTCGTCACCGAGGTCGGCAAGCAGCCCCAGTCGCTGCCCGACCAGGTCATCGCGGTGGTCCGCGACGAGCGGGTCTACCGCTACTTCGACCCCGTGGTCACCCAGCTCGCCCGCGGCGACCGGCTCATCGTCGTCCGCCCCGCCCGCGAGCTGCCCTGGGCGCCCCGCCCCGGCACCCACAACGAGGACGCCGCGATCGACGAGTGAGTGCCCGGCCTGGTCAGTGGTCCGCGTGCTCTGCGACGTCGCGTCGCCCGGGCACGATCGCGACGGCCACCGCGGTGGTGAGCGGGACGGCGAGCACGAGGCCGATGCTGGTGACCAGCGTGCGCACGATCTCCTGGGCGATCTCCTCGGTCGTGAGCAGCTCGGCCAGCGGTGGGGCGTAGAGCTGGATGACGAGCAGCACCGTGAGGGCGGCGCCGGCGTAGGCGAAGGCGATCGTGTAGATGGTCGAGGCGATGTGGTCGCGCCCGATCCGCATGCCGGCGTTGAAGAGCCGGAACCGCCCCATCGAGGGGGCGGCCTCGCGCAGCTCCCAGACCGCCGAGGCCTGGGTGATGGTGACGTCGTTGAGCACGCCGAGACCCGCCACCACCATCGCGCAGGCGAGCAGGCCCTGGAAGTCCAGGTCGCCGGCGTAGGAGGAGAGGATGCCGCCGCTCTCGTCGCTGATGCCGGTCAGATGCGTGCCGCCGATGGCGAGGACGGCGAGCCCGGCGGTGGCCAGCAGTCCGGCGAGCGTGCCGAGCAGGGCGGTGCTGGTGCGCAGCGAGACGCCGTGGGTCGTGTAGAGCACCACGAGCATGATCGCGGCCGATCCGGTGAGGCCCACCAGCACCCCGGACTCCCCGACGAGCAGCGCCGGCAGCATGAACCACCAGATCACCGCGCCGCCGAGGGCGAGGCCGCCGATCGCCAACAGTCCCCGCCACCGTGCGACGGCCACGACGACGAGCACAAACAGGCCCCCCAGCAACCACAGCGGCGTGCCGCGTTCGGTGCCGAAGTAGCTGAACCGCACGGGCTGCTGGTCGGTGGCGGGCGTGGCGATGAGCCGGACGCCGTCCCCGCGTCCCAGTCGCGAGGCCGCCACCTCGGGTGGCACGTCGACCTCGACCCGGCGGCCGGCGTAGGCGCCGTCGTCGATGCGCACCGTCAGCCCGGTGTCGCTGGTCGACTCCACGGTGGCGGAGGGGTAGGTGACGCCGGGGGCGGCGAATGAGGTCTGGCTGCGGATCGCGTCGGCGGCGTCCTGATCGGGCCAGAGGGCGACCATGCCGATGCCGGTGAGCACGAAGGAGACGGCGAGCAGACCGAGCAGCACCAGCCGCGGTGCGCGTGCGATCTCGATGTCGGAGCCTGCGCGGTGGCTGCCGTGTCCGTGGCCGTGCCCGTGACCCATGGGGCTCAGTCTGCCGCGCCCCCGGGCATGCTCAGTTGGCGACCCCGGTCGGCACCGTGGGGCCGCACATGTAGTCGCCGGGCGAGACCTGTCGCCAACTGCCGCCGGAGAGCTGGATGACCTTCATGCATTCGCTGGTGCGTTTGGCGCCGACGTGCATGGGAGCGTGCAGGCCGTTGCCGGTCCAGCCGTCGACGCCCTTCAACGCGGCCACCAGGGACGCACGGGTGAGCTTGCCGCCGAGCTTGGTGGCCTCGGCGACGAAGAGGCGCGCGGCCGACCAGGCGAAGAGGCCGTAGTAGTTGGGCACCGCTCCCGGCCGCACCTGGTTGAGCCACTGGCGGTAGAGCACCATCTCGGGGTTCTTGGTGTCGTCGAAGAGGTCGATCATCGAGTAGACGAAGGACTTGTCGCCATCGGCGCCGACGGTGTCGACGTAGTTCTGGTCGTAGATGGTGGGGTCCTCCAGGTACACCGGCACCCGGTAGTTCTGCTGGGCCATCGCCTGCTGGAGGCGGACAGCGAACTGGTAGGGCCCGAAGTACTGCACGAACTTCGTGCCCTTGTCCTTCATCTGCTGCACATAGGGCGCGTAGTTGAACTCCGCGGTGTCGATGCCCTGCACGATGTCGAATCGGAAGCCCTGCTTGGTCATCCCGGCGGCCCAGCTGCGCGCGTTGACCGAGGCCGCCTGCACGTCGACGTAGAACATCGCGGCCTTCTGGGTGGCCTCCCGGTACTGGGCGAGGAAGAACTTGCCGACGACGCCGGGGATGACGTCGGGCTGGATCGTGTAGGCGGCGAAGCAGGTGGTGCAGGCCGCGCGCTGCGGCGTCGTCACGAAGGCGCGGATGTCGGGGATGCCGCACTTCTGAGCGGTGGCGGCGCCGCCCTGGTCCTGGGAGGACACCGACCCCACGACGGCGAAGGCCTGGTCGCAGGCCTCGGAGTAGACCTGCTGGTCGCCGCCGGCGTCGGAGCGGGTGTCGAGCGCGTCGAGGGTCAGGCTGCGCCCGCAGAGCTTCTGGCCGCTGGCGTTGTAGTACGCCACGAACGCCTTGGCGGCGTCCTGTGCGGCCTGGAAGAGGCCGGGCACGGGCCCGGAGATGTCGGCGGTGTTGGCGAGGGTGATGGTGTCGTCGGTGATGCCGGTCTGGTTCGCGAATCCCGCGCAGTTCCCGGCCTTGACGCCGCTCGTCGGCGATTGGGCGCCACCGTCCCTGTCGATGGACGTCGAGGTGCCGTCGTCGCCGCCGGCCGTGTCGTCCTCGCCCTCCTGGACCGCGGGCCCGTCCGCGTCATCGGGTGCCGCGGAGTCGGGGTCGGCCCCGACGTCGGAACCCGCGTCGGCTTGCCCGTCGACCGGCGCGAGGTCGCCGCCGCTCACCGTGCCGGTGCCGTTCGCGCGGGCCACCTCATCGGGCTGCAGCTGGGACCCACAGGCGGCGAGCGAGAGCGCGATCGCAGCGACGGCGGCGGCGAGCAGGGGGCGCGGGGATCGCATCGGAAGGCTCCTGCGGGAGGGGGCGGGAGGCGGTGAGAACGTGTTCTAGGCGGCCCACCCTGATGCGCCGTCTGGCGAATGTCAACGGTCGTCGATCAGGTCGTCCGACCGCCCTGGACCTGGCATGGAACCCCTTGTGCCGCGACGAGAACGTGTTCTAAGTTGGACAGGTGTCCAGTCACGTGTACGGCGAGCGGCGCGACCTCCAGGCGCGCCGTACGGATACCGTCGAGAAGCTCCTCGACGCCGGTCTCGCCGAGCTCGTCGCGGTCGGCCACGAGGCGTTGACGGTGCGCACGGTCGCCACCCGGGCCGGGGTCTCGCCGGCCACCGCCTACACCTACCTCGCCTCGAAGAACCACCTCTTCGCCGAGCTGTTCTGGCAGCACCTCGCCCGCGACGCCGAGCACCGCCCCGAGGGGGACGACACGCTGGCCCGGGTGCGCAGCGTGACCCGTCGCATGGCCACCCAGCTCGCCGCCCACCCCGAGCTCGCCGCCGCCGTCACCCCGGCCCTGCTCAGCTCCGACCCCGACGTCGAGCGGCTGCGACTGCGCATCGGCGGGGAGTTCGTGCGCCGCTTCACCGAGGCGCTCGGCCCCGGCGCCGACCCGGCCGTGCTCGAGACCCTCGTGCTGGCGTTCTCCGGCGCCCTCCTCCAGGCCGGCATGGGCCTGATGACCTACACCGAGATGGGCGAGCGGCTCGACGTCGTCGTCGCCACGATCCTGAGGGGCACGCCATGACCGTCGCCGAGAGCGCCCCGCCGCTCGTCTTCGACCCCTACGACTACGCCTTCCAGGCCGACCCGTACCCCACCTACGCCCGCCTGCGCGCCGAGGCGCCGCTGTTCCACAACGAGGAGCAGGACTTCTGGGCGCTCTCGCGGCATGCCGACATCGCCGCCGCCGTCCGCGACGACGCCACCTTCTCCAACCGCATGGGCGTCTCGATCGACCGCACCGCCTGGACGCCGCACGCCCACCTCGTCACCTCCTTCCTCGCCCTCGACGGTGCCGAGCAGCAGCGGCTGCGCTCGCTGGTCTCGCGTGCCTTCACGCCGCGACGGGTGCGCGAGCTGGCACCCCGGGTGCAGCAGCTCACCGAGAAGTACTTCGACGCCGCCTTCGCCGACGGCGCCACCCACGACTGGATCGGCGAGGTCGCCGGGCGGCTGCCCATGGACGTCATCTCCGAGATGATGGGCGTGCCCGAGGACGACCGCGCCGAGGTGCGCCGCCAGGCCGACCTCGTCGTCCACCGCGAGGACGGCGTCCGCGACGTGCCGCCGCGGGCCATCGAGGCCTCCATGTGGCTGATGGACTACTACGCGGAGATGCTGCGCCAGCGCAAGGCGCACCCGACCGACGACCTCACCTCCGCGCTGCTCGTGGCCGAGATCGACGGCGACCGGCTGCTCGACTCCGAGATCACCGCGTTCCTCTTCCTCATGGTCGTCGCCGGCAACGAGACCACCACCAAGCTGCTCGGCAACGCGCTGTTCCATCTGGCCGCGCATCCCGACCAGCAGGCGCAGGTGCTCGCCGACCCGCAGCAGCTCGACCTCGTCGTGCCGTGGATCGAGGAGACGCTGCGCCACGACACCTCCAGCCAGATGGTGGCCCGGCACCTGCTGCGCGAGGTCACCGTCGAGGGGGTGACGGCACCGGCCGGCGCGAAGCTGGTGCTGGTGCTCGGCTCGGCCAACCGCGACGAACGCGTCTTCACCGATCCCGAGGTCTTCGACCTGCACCGCCCCAAGGCCGAGCTGGCCAAGATCCTCTCCTTCGGCGGCGGCCGGCACTTCTGCCTCGGTGCCAACCTCGCCCGGCTCGAGGCCCGCGTCGTCCTCGAGGAGTTCGTGCGCCGCGTGCGGCACTACGAGGTCGACCGCGACGCCGCCCGCCGCGTGCATTCCGTCAGCGTGCGCGGCTTCGCCAGCCTGCCTGTCCACCTGGAGCTCCGATGAGTGCGGGTCGGTGGTCGAGGTGCGGGGCGCCCCGGCGCCGAGCCGCGAGACCCGGTGAGTCGGATGGCGGCGGTGACCGTGGTCGTGTGGGTGCGGGGGTCTCGTGGCTCCTCGCTGGCGCTCGTCGCACCTCGACCACCGGCTGCCCGGGTGCGGGGGTCTCGCGGCTCCTCGCTGGCGCTCGTCGCACCTCGACCACCGGCTGCGCGGAGGTGACGAGATGACGAAGTACACGCGGCCCGAGCGCCGTCCGGCCGTGGTGACCGGGGCCTCCAGCGGCATCGGCGCCGCCACCGCCGTCCGGCTCGCCGCCGCCGGCTACCCGGTCGCGCTGGGCGCCCGGCGCGTCGATCGGCTCGAGGCGCTCGTGCAGCAGATCCGGGACGCCGGCGGAGAGGCCGTGGCGCATCCGCTCGACGTCACCGACGACGCCTCGGTGGAGGCCTTCGCGGCGAAGGCGAGCGCTGACCTCGGCGACATCGAGGTGGTGGTCTCCAACGCCGGATCGTTGCGGCCGGGGCGCATCGACGAGGCCGCCTCGGAGGTCTTCACCGCCGAGCTCGACGTCAACGTCGTCGGCGCCCAGCGCGTCGTCCGCGCCTTCGTGCCGGGCATGCGCGCACGCCGCCGCGGCGACATCGTCTTCGTCTCCTCCGACGTCGCGGTGCGCGCGCGGCCGTTCATGGCCGCCTACGCCGCCGGCAAGTGGGGCCTGGAGGGCCTCGCCCACGCCCTCCAGATGGAGTTGGAGGGCACCGGCGTGCGGGCCTCGATCGTGCGGCCCGGACCGACCTGGAGCGAGATGGGCATGGACTGGTCGGCCGAGGACACCGAAATGGTGATCGGCGGCTGGATCCGCTTCGGGTTGGCCCGCCACCAGCACTTCATGCAACCCACCGCGCTGGCCGACGCGATCGCGATGATCGTCGACGCCCCGCGCGGCGTCCATCTCAACCTCGTCGAAGTGAACCCCGAAGCCCCCGTGGAGGACGCATGACCACCCGCTCCCTGCCCGGTCTCGTCGACGTGCCCGAGGTCTCCTATGCGGTGCCGGACGACGGCACGCACCACCTGGCGGAGTTGCGGGTCGACCCGATCGGCCTGCTGGAGCGGGTGCGGGCGGAGTGCGGCGACATCGGCAAGTTCCGGCTGGCCGACCGCGAGGTCGTGATGGTGACCGGTGCGGAGGCGAACGAGCAGTTCTTCCGGGCGCCGGACTCGGTGCTCGACCAGGCCGAGGCATACCCGTTCATGACGCCGATCTTCGGCAAGGGCGTCGTCTTCGACGCCTCGCCGGAGCAGCGGCAGCAGATGCTGAAGAACCAGGCGCTGCGCGGCGACATGATGCGCGGGCACGCTTCGACGATCGAGACCGAGATCCGGCGCATGGTGGCCGACTGGGGCGATGAGGGCGAGATCGACCTGCTCGACTTCTTCGCCGAGCTGACGATCTACACCACCTCGGCCTGCCTCATCGGGCGTCCGTTCCGGGAGGAGCTCGACGGCCGGTTTGCCGCGGCGTACCACGATCTGGAGCGCGGTACCGACGCGCTGGCGTACGTCGACCCTTACCTGCCGGGGGTGGAGTCGTTCGAGGTGCGCGACCGGGCGCGGGAGACGCTGGTGGGGTTGGTGCAGGGCATCATCGACGCCCGCAAGGCCCGAGGCACGGTGCCGCGGGAGGAGCGCGACCTGCTGGACGTGCTGATCTCCATCGACATGTCCGCCGACTACATCACCGGCGTCTTCATCTCGATGATGTTCGCCGGCCACCACACCTCCTCGGGCACGAGCGCGTGGACGCTGATCGAGCTGATGCGTCACCCCGACGTGCTGGCTGAGGTGGTCGCGGAACTCGACGAGCTGTACGCCGACGGGTCGGAGGTCTCCTTCCAGGCGCTGCGCTCGATCCCGAGGCTGGAGGCGGTGCTGAAGGAGGCGCTGCGGCTGCATCCGCCGTTGATCATCCTGCTGCGGGTGGCGCAGGAGGACATCGAGCTGGCGGGGCATCTGATCCCGGCCGGGACGATGGTGGGCGCCTCGCCGCGGGTCTCGAACCGGATGGCGGAGTACTTCCCCGATCCGCAGGTCTTCGATCCGGGGCGCTACCTGGACCCGCGGCAGGAAGACAGGCTCAACCAGTGGACCTGGTTGCCGTTCGGTGCCGGCAAGCACCGGTGTGTGGGCAACGCGTTCGCGATGATGCAGATGAAGGCGATCTTCTCGGTGATCCTGCGCGACTTCGAGTTCGAGATGACCCAGCCCGCGGAGGAGTACCGCGACGACGTCTCGAAGATGGTCATCCAGCTCGCCAAGCCGTGTCGCGCCCGCTACCGCCGTCGCGTGCCCGTGAGCGGACGGTGAGCGGCATGGGTTTCCGCGTCGTGGCCGACCTCGGGCTGTGCCAGGGCCATCAGATGTGCCAGGGGGAGGCGCCGGAGGTCTTCGGCTTCGAGCCCGGCCTCGACCAGGTCGTCGTTCTGCAGGAGTACCCCGACCCGATCCAGCGGCCGGCCGTGGAGGCCGCCGTCCAGTACTGCCCGGCGATGGCGCTGCGCCTCGCGTCGGTGGAGGAGTGAGATGACCGGAACGCGCGACTTCACCCGCGACGAGCTCGAGGAGTTCTGGGCGTCGTGGCTGGCGATCAACCGCGAGGCCGAGCGCATCGGCGACTGGCGCATCATGGCCGAGCACTATGCGGAGGACGCCACGTACGGCTGGATGTACAGCCACGACGAGCACTTCATGGCCGTGGGCCGCGACCAGATCCGCGACTGGGCCATCGGCATCGAGATGGACGGTCTCGACGGGTGGCACTACGACTACCAGGCCACGGTGATCGATGAGCGCACCGGCATGATCGTGGGGTTCTGGAAGCAGAAGAGCGGCATCCTGGACGACGCCGGGGAGGAGTTCGAGATCCTCGGCATCGGCGGCTCGTGGTTCGGGGTGGAGCGCCAGAGCGAGGGCGCCGACGCCGGGCAGCTGAAGATCGCCTGGCAGCGCGACTGGTTCGACATGCCCTCGACCGCGCACACGTTCCTGTCGATCATCTCCGCCGGCAAGGCACCCGAGACGCTGCTGAAGCGGATGTCGGTCAGCGGCCTGGGCGTGCCGGGTCACTACCGCTACCGCGAGATGCCCTCGACGGTGTGGCCGCCGCCGGTCGAGGCCGGCGAGTTCCTCGCCCAGGCCCCCGCCCCGGCCCCCGCCCCGGAGGCCTCGGCATGAGCGCGCTCCCGCCCCCGGCGCAGCTGCTCATCGACGGCAAGCTCGCTCCCGCCTCGGACGGCGCGACCTACCCGATCCTCAACCCGGCCACGGGCGAGGTCATCGGTCAGGCGCCCGATGCCACCGCGGACGACGTCGAGGCCGCGATCGCCGCCGCCCGCCGCGCGTTCGACGAGACCGACTGGTCGACCGACCACGCCTTCCGCGAGCACTGCCTGCGCCAGTTGCACGCCGCGCTGCTCGAGGACGCCGAGGCCTTCCGTGCGCTGACGACGGCCGAGGTCGGCATGCCGAGCTTCATGATGGGCGCCGCCGGGTTCGACGTGCCGGTCGAGGGCCTGAAGTGGGTGACGGATCTGCTCGCCGGGTACGCCTTCGAGATCGATCTCGGCGAGGCCGCCCCGATGGGCATCCGCTCGCGGCGCACGGTGCGCCGGGAGGCCGTCGGCGTCGTCGCGGCGATCACGCCGTGGAACGTGCCGACCCAGATCAACCTGGCCAAGATCGGCCCGGCGCTCGCGGCCGGCTGCACGGTCGTGCTCAAGCCGGCCCCCGACACCCCATGGCTCGCCTGCGAGCTGGGGCGGCTGGTGGCCGAGCACACCGACATCCCGCCGGGGGTCTTCAACGTCGTCAGCCCGCGCTCCAACGAGGTGGCTGCGCAGCTGACCAGCGACCCGCGGGTCGACATGGTCTCCTTCACCGGCTCGACCGCCACCGGGCGCGCGATCATGGCGGCCGCGGCGCCCACGCTGAAGAAGGTCTTCCTCGAGCTCGGCGGCAAGTCTGCGGCGATCGCCCTCGACGACGCCGACGTCGCGGCCGTGGCAGGCGGGACGGCGTTCGCCGCCTGCATCCACGCCGGTCAGGGATGCGCCATCACCACGCGGCTCGTCGTCCCGCGCGATCGGTACGAGGAGGCGGTGCAGGTGGCCGCGGCGACGATGGAGTCGATCGGCATCAAGGATCCCGCCGATCCCGGGGCGATCTGCGGGCCGGTGATCTCGGCGGTGCAACGCGACCGCGTGGAGTCCTATCTGCGCCTGGCGATCGAGGAGGGCGGCACGTTCGCCACCGGGGGCTCGGTCGTCGATCAGCCCGGTTACTGGGTGCAGCCCACCGTGGTCGCGGGTCTCGACAACTCCTCGCGTCTGGCGCAGGAGGAGATCTTCGGGCCCGTGCTGGTGGTGATCCCGCACGACGGCGACGACGACGCCGTCCGCATCGCCAACGACTCCGCCTTCGGGCTGTCCGGCTCGGTCGATTCCGCCTCGCTCGAGCGGGCGACCGCGGTCGCGGCGCGCATCCGCACCGGCACCCTCGCCGTCAACGGCGGCGTCTGGTTCAGCCCCGACGCCCCCTTCGGCGGCTACAAGCAGTCCGGCATCGGCCGCGAGATGGGCGTCGCCGGCTTCGAGGAGTACCTCGAGACGAAGACGTTGGCCTTCCCCGCCTGACCCGCCCCCCGAGAAGAAGGAATCCCATGAGTTTCGAGAACAAGGTCGCCGTGGTCACGGGTGCTGCCCAGGGCATCGGCGAGGCCTACGCCAAGGCGCTCGCCGCCCGCGGTGCCGCCGTGGTGATCGCCGACCTCAACGTCGAGGCGGGCGAACAGGTCGCCAAGCAGATCGAGGCCGACGGCGGTCGTGCGCTCTTCGTACGCACCGACGTCAGCGACGCGGCGTCGGCGTCCGCGATGGTGGCCGCCACCGTCGAGGCCTTCGACGGCCTCGACCTGCTGGTCAACAACGCCGCCATCTACGGCGACATGGCCTTCGACCTGCTCATCAGCGTCGACTGGGACTACTACCGCCGGTTCATGAGCGTGAACATGGACGGCGCGCTGGTCATGACCCGCGCCTGCTATCCCGAGATGGTGAAGCGCGGCGGGGGAGCGATCGTCAACCAGAGCTCGACGGCCGCCTACCTGTACTCCGGCTTCTACGGGCTGGCCAAGGTCGGCGTGAACGGCCTGACCCAGCAGCTGGCCCACGAGTTGGGCGGCATGCGGATCCGCGTCAACGCGATCGCACCCGGACCGGTCGACACCGAGGCCACCCGCACCCAGGCCGGCGACGCCGCGAAGGACATCGTGCGCACGAGCCTGGCGATCAAGCGCATGGGCCAGGTCGAGGACATGGTCGGCGCCTGCCTCTTCCTGCTCTCCGATGACGCCGGGTGGATCACCGGCCAGATCCTGGCCGTCGACGGCGGCCAGACCTTCCGGGCCTGAGGAGCGCGCACGATGGGTGACTTCGAGGGACTGCCCGAGCTGCGGCGCCGCGGTCTGGAGAAGATGGAGCAGGTCTACGGCTTCGACATGACCGACGGCACCGGCGACTTCTTCCGCTACACCGCCGACCACCTCTTCGCCGACATCTGGCAGCGCCCCGGGCTCTCCGACCGCGACCGGCGGCTGCTGCTCATCGGCATGCTCACCGGCACGGGCGCCCACGACGTCCTCTCGATCCAGGTGCCGGCCGCCCACGCCGCCGGGGAGCTGGACGACGACGCCCTGCGCGAGATCGTCGTCTTCCTGTGCCATTACGCGGGTTGGCCGAACGGGGCGCGGCTCAACTCCCTGGTGGAGGAGACCATCGCGAAGGCCGCCCGGGCCCGGGCGAAGGCGGCCGCCGCTGCCAGCGCGGAGGACGGCGCTGACGGATCGGTCTAGACCGATCCGATGATGGAGGTTTGGCCCGCAGCCGGCTCGGGCAGATAGGTGTCAGGCACCCACGCATGACGAGCACCGCCCCCGCGCCGCCGCCCTCGAGGCAGGCAGCCGGGGGCGGTCCCCGTTTCCTGCGACGATCGCGCCCGCTCATCCGTTCGGCCGGTGTTCAGCGTGGTTCAGGTCGCTTGCAGGTGCGATGGGCCATAGTCGTGCCATGTTCGACCTCATCAACGGGCTGCCGTGGCACCCTCTCGTCGTCCACGCCGTCGTCGTCCTGCTGCCGCTGGCGATGCTCGGCACCATCGCGATCGTGGTCCGGCCCGCGTGGCGCGTCACCTACGGCCCCCTGGTCGTGGCGTGCGCGGCGGTCGGCACGATCCTCATCCCGGTGGCCACCTCCAGCGGCGAGTCCCTGGAGAAGCGGGTGGGCGATCCCGGTGAGCACGCCGAGCTCGGCGAGCAGCTCATCTGGTTCGCGATCCCGCTGCTGCTGCTCTCCCTGGCCCTCGTCGTCCTCGCGCGGCGTCAGGCGGCCGGTCAGCCGCCGATCGGTCCCTCGGCCCTGCCGACGATCGTCGCGGCGTTGGCGGTGGTGGCGGCGCTCGCCACGACCGTGCAGGTCTACCGCATCGGCGACTCCGGAGCGAAGGCCGCCTGGGGCGACCAGGTCACCTCGACCGTCCAGCCCGGCGCGGGCGACGACGACGACTGACCGCGTTCCACCCGGTCCCGAGGGCCCCGTCCGCAGCTGCGGACGGGGCCCTCGTGCATCCGGGGCCCTCGTGCGCGGGGCTGGGGCGGCAGGGCGCCTCAGGAGTCACCGGGCGCCCGGTGACTCTGTCGTTGGTCAGCTGAAGTTTCGTACGCCAACCGACAGACTCACCTGACCAATTGATGGTCATCCACAGCTGCGGGGTGGCTGATCCGGGCGGGCCGGGTCGCCCGGGGCCACGGGTGTGAGGACAGGGCCCGACCCGCACTCCCGCCCCACTCGCGGTCGTCAGTCCTTCACCAGGCGCAGGGCCAGCTGCGGGCAGGCCGTCGCCGCCCGCTTGAGGTGGACGACGGCGGCGTCCGGCACCTGGCCGCGGCGCACGATCGGGAAGCCGTCCTCGGCCAGCTCGATCATCTCCGGTGCCAGGCGGGCGCACAGCCCGTGGCCGTCGCAGCGGGTCCAGTCGATCTCGACGTGCATGGAGTGCTCCTTCTCGGGGTGGCGCGGGGTGGCTCGGGGTGGCTCAGGTGGCTCAGGTGGCTCGGGTGGCTCGGGTGGGCGGGCCGGTCAGCGGGCCGGCACGGGCAGGACGCCGCGGACGGGTCGGCCGCAGCCGCCGTGCCGATGGGCCTCGAGCTCGTCGGGCAGGGTGCGCAGCGCGGAGGCGACGAAGGCGGCCGAGCCGTCGGGGTGGGCGCAGGCGCCGCGTCCGGGCAGCAGACCGGTCAGTCGCAGTGCGCGGTCGACGCCGGCGGCACCCTCCCGGCCCGTCGCGATCGCCTCGACGACCTCGGCCAGGGCCGGGAGTCCGAAGTGGCAGGGTCCGCACTGGCCGGCCGACTCGCCGGCCAGCCATCGGGTGACGCGGGCGACCTCGCCCAGCGGGCAGGTGTCGGCCGGCAGCCGCACGAGCACCCCGGCGCCGAGCGGCAGGCCGGCGGCCTTCAGGTCGGCGCGGATGAGGCGGAGGTCGCCGAGGTCGGCGCAGGTGGTCCAGGCGCCGTGGTAGCCGCCGACGAGCACGGGGCCGGGGCCGTCGCCGAGCAGGCCGGCGACCGGCAGCCCTGTCGGCACCTCCAGGACGCCGGCCCGCGGCACCTCGCCGAAGACCGTCACCAGGGTCGTGCCGGGTTCGACCGGCGAGCCCACGCCCGCGTACGCGGTGGTGCCGAGGAGGGCGACCAGGGCGATCTGGGCGAAGGTCTCGGCGTTCGAGGCGAAGGTCGGCCGCCCGTCGACGCCGCTGACGGCCGGCAGCACCCGCCGTCCCGGCGGCACGGCGGGTCCGCCGCTGAGCGCGCGGGTCACCGCACGGATCTCCCCGCTGACGAACCCGTGGTCGGCCCCGGTGCGCACGATCGAGAACAGATCGGCGTCGGGCCGCTCCGCGCGCGCCGCCTCCAGGGCCTCGACGGCGTCCGCGTCGTGCACGAGCAGCTGCACCCGTCGGGTGCGCAGCGCGCCGGCGACGACCGCGGCGCCGTCCAGCACGAGGTGCGGGGCCAGGCGCATGAGGGTGCGGTCCTTGAAGCTGGCGGGCTCGCCCTCCGAGCCGTTGACGACGATCTCGGTGCGCGGCCCGGACGGCGTCCCCGCGAGCTTGACGGCCACGGGGAACCCGGCGCCGCCGCGGCCCAGCAGCCGCACCCGTTCGAGGTCGGCGACCAGGGCGGAGTGGTCGAGGCGGCGCGGGTGGCCGTGGATCGCCGTGTGCTCGGCGTGACTGACCGGGTGGTCGCCGCGGGTGCCGGCCAGCAGCCGGGCGCTGCCCAGCGCGATCGCCGGCGGCCGGGTGGCGGGGGCGGGAGGGTGCAGCACGGTCATCGGTCGACTCCGATCGGGACGGACGGACGGGTGGCGGCGAGGCTCTCGCGGCGCTGCTGCGCCAGCGAGGAGCGGCGGGTGTCGCCGGCGGCGAGCACCCGGGCGGCGATCGCCATCGCGACGGCGGCCGCGCAGCCGCCGTAGATGAGCAGGCCCCACCAGGCGCCGGTGTCGGTGCCGGCCATGAGGCCGTGCAGCATCGCGGCGCCCCAGGCGAGGTAGGCGGTCAGGTGGACGGCGCGCCAGGCGCGCTGGCCGCGATCGGCGCTGATGCGCGAGCGCAGGGCGCCGGTGGCAGCGACCACGAGGAAGAGGTAGGCGGCCACCGTGCCGATGCCGAGCGCGATCGCGTCGTAGCCGGCGGTGAAGGGCACCAGCACGCCGGCGACGGTGACCGTCACGTAGCTGTCGATGACGATCAGCGCCGCGTGCAGCACGATCATCGCGAGGGTCACGACGCCGGCCGAGCGGTGCGCGTACTGGCGCAGCAGCCGACGGTCGAGGTCGCGGCCGGAGCGGGTGGCCCCCGGCGCGGGGGAGAGGGACGCCGTGGCGCCGAGCACCACGCTGACGGTCGCGGTCAGCACGGCCATCAGGCCGGAGGCCCGCACGAGCGACCAGATCAGTTCGGCCGAGGTCATCACGCCACCGCCGTCCGGCTCGGGACGCCGGGCCACGACGGCGTGGTCACCACGCGGCCGTCGTCCATGACCAGGCGCGCGGCCTCGCCCTGGAGCCGGTCCCACGCGGCCTCGCCCCACACGATCGCGGCGGTGCTCAACGCGTTGGCCGCAGCGCAGTCGCGCGCCCACACGGTCGCGGTGCGCACCGGACCCGTGGCGGGCAGCCCGGTGGCGGGATCGACGATGTGGTGGCGGGACCCGCCCGCCCAGCGACGCGCGACCGTCGAGGACGTCGCCACGCCGCCGCGGTCGATCGCGACCTGCTGACCGGCGCCGCCGGCCTCCTCGGAGACCAGGATCGGCCACAGCGTGCCGCCGGCCACGGCCAGGTCGCCGCCGATGGAGACCAGCACCCCGGTGCCCAGACGCGCGGCGAGCCGGTGGGCGGCCTCGTCGGCGGTCCAGGCCTTGGCGGTGGCGTTGAGGTCGAGCCGCACGCCGGCCGGCAGGCCGACGCGCCGCAGGTCGTGGTCGAGCAGCACGCGCGACCAGCCGGGCGCGGGAGCGGCGGCCAACGGCGGCACCTCGCGGCGCTCGCGGACGACGGCGATGTCGGCGTCGTAGCCGCATCGGACGACGGCCGCCCCGACCGTCGGGTCGCAGGCGCCGTCGGTGTCGAACGCGGCCCGCAGGCCGGTGTCGATCAGCGCGAAGGCCAGCGGCCCGAGGGGCAGCAGGGCCGGGGCGGCGGCGTTGAGCCGGCTGAGCTCGGAGTCGGTGCGGAAGCGGTCGATCGCGGCGGCGACGTCGTCCATCAGGCCACCGACCACGCGGCGCACCAGCGCCGGGTCGGTGGGCTGGCGGTGGTGGTCGACGCCGTCGGCGAGCACCACCCGCACCTCGCAGGACCAGTCCTGCCACACCAGCGTGCTCATGACGCGTGGGTCCCGGCGACGGGCTGGCTGGACTGGTCGGACTGGCCGGAGCTCGACGAGCCCGAGCTCGAGGAGCTCGAGGACGAGCTGTCGGAGGAGGAGCTGCCCGAGGTGCCCGAGCTGCCCGAGCTGCCCGAGCTGCCCGAGCTGCCCGAGCTGCCCGTCGAGGTGCCCGTCGAGGTGCTCGTCGAACCGGTCGTCCCGGTGGATCCGGTGTCGCTCTGTCCGATCAGGCCGCTGGCGTTGGCGGCGGCGACGGTCAGGGCGCCGGTGCCCAGACCGGCGGCGAGGACGATGCCGAGCGTGGCGGCCCGCGCCCGGCGGAGGAGGCTGTCGCGTGGTGTCATGCCCCGAGGTTCGCCGCGGGCGGTTCAGCCCCCCGCCAACCGACCCTCAAAAGGAGGTCAAATCAGGCTGGGCCGCGGCTGTCAGGCGGGCCCGAGGGTCATCCGGACGACGGTCCAGGAACCGTCGAGACCGGGGAGGCGCCCCTCGCGCTCGACGGCGAAGTCGCCGCCGGTCGCGTGGGCGAGGCTGCGGGCGATGTCGAGGCCGAGCCCGGTCGAGCCGCGGTCGCTGCGGCCGCGCAGCACGACGGCGGGGTCGAAGCCGGGCCCGCGGTCGCCGACCTCGAGCACGACCCGCCCCTGGCCATCGGAGGCGAGCCGCACGGCCAGCCCGACGCCGTCCTCGGTGTGGGCCAGGCAGTTCTCCAGCAGTGCATCGACGGCGGCGCGCAGATCCTCCTCGGTGCACCGCACGGGCGGCACGGAGGCGGCGATCTCCTCGACCAGGTCGCGGCCCTGGTCCTCGGCCAGCGGACGCCAGAAGGCGACGGCCTCGACGACGACCGCGGCGGGCTCGCAGTGCGGTCGCGCCCCTTCGCGCTCGGTGCGCCGGGCCTGGCGGATGACTTCGGTGAGGGTGCGTTCGAGCTGGTCGAGGCGTGCGTTCAGGTCGCCGGCGACCTCGGCGCGTGCCGGGTCGGCCGCCAGCGACTCGACGTCGAGGCGCAGGGCGGCGAGCGGGGTGCGCAGGCGGTGGGAGAGGTCGGCCATCGCCTCGCGCTCGGCGATCAGCAGTTCGTCGATGCGCCCGGCGAGCCGGTTGAGCGCTCCGGCCACGGCCTGCACCTCCGGCGGACCGTCGTCCGGCACCCGCGCGGAGAGGTCGCCCGCGGCCAGGGCGTCGGCGACGTCGGCGGTCACCGCCAACGGCCGGGCGATGCGCCGGCTCACGATCTCCCCGGCGAGTGCGGCCAGGGCGGCGATGGCGAGTCCGGCGAGACCGGCGACGCCGAGTCGGCTGAGCACGGTGGCGCGTACGCGGTCGTCGTCCTCGAACGCCACGACCGTGTCGGCCTCGCGCATCGTCGACGTCGGGTCGCGCACCCCGATCGCGACGAGGGTGCCGCCGTCGACGTCGACGACCCGCACCTGCGAGGTCGGGCGGAAGCGGTCGTCGTCGGGGTCGCCGTACTCCTCGCCCTTCTCGGCGCCGAGCACGTCGTCGTCGGGCAGCGCGGCGCCGAGCACGGTGCCGTCGGAACAGACGATGGTGACCGCGGCGGCGTCCTCACGCTGGTTCGCGCGCTGCACGTAGGCCTTCAGGGCGCTGCGGGTGGGGGAGGTCGACACGTAGTCGGCGACACCTTGCGCGGTGTCGATGGCGTTGCCGCGCACGTCGTCGACGGCGGCGCGGTGCAGCAGCAGGGTGAGCGGGATCGCGGAGAGCAGGAGGACGGCGAGCACCGACCCCAGCACCAGCAGCCGGATGCGGGCCCGCAGCCCGAGGCTGCGCCTCATCGGCTGCCCGGCTCGGCCAGCGTCACGCCCACCCCGCGCACGCTGTGGAGGTAGCGCGGTTCGGCGGCGGTCTCGCCGAGCTTGCGGCGCAGCCAGGAGAGGTGGACGTCGACGGTGCGGTCGGCGCCGCCCCACGGCTGCTGCCACACCTCGGCCAGCAGCTGTCGCTTGCTGAGCACCTCGCCGGGGCGGGAGGCCAGCGCGAGGAGGAGGTCGAACTCCTTGCGGTTGAGGTCGAGCGGCCGGTCGGCCAGGGTCGCCAGGCGACGGGACGGGTCGATGACCAGGTCGCCGACGACGACGCGCGGGTCGGCGTCCGGGGTGGCACCCACCCGGCGCAGCACCGCGCGGATGCGGGCCATCGCCTGGGCAGCGGAGAACGGCTTGACCAGGTAGTCATCGGCGCCGGCGTCGAGCAGCCGGATGACATCGCGTTCGGTGTCGCGGGCGGTGGCGATGACGACCGGCAGGTCGCTGGAGGCGCGGATGAGGGCGAGGACGTCGGAGCCGTCGAGGTCGGGCAGCCCCAGGTCGAGGACGACGACGTCGGGCTGGTCGGCGCTCACCGAGCGGATGCCCTCGACCGCGGTGCCCACGGCGACCACGCTCGCCCCCTGCTCGGTCAGCCCCCGCGCGAGCGAGCGACGGATGTGCTCGTCGTCCTCGACCAGCAGGATGCGGACCATGGCGACACCTTAGGGCGCGCCCGGGAGCCGCGACGGCGCCGCACGCCTCACGGGCGGCGGCGCGCGACCAGGGCGATGACGGCGATGACGATCAGCAGCGCGATCAGCCGCGCCACCGGATGGTGTCCGAAGAGGAAGAGCCCGCGCGGGCGGATGCGGGCGACCTCGAGGAGCAGCGGGACGGGAAGAGCGGCCAGAGCCATGCTCTCCACCGTAGACCGGCGTGCCTGGCGTGGACGGAGGTCGGTCGCCCCGCCCAGCCCTGCGCAGCCGGGCGGAGCGACCAGGAAGCGCAGCCTGTGACTCCCCAGCCGACCCCGCTGCGCTTCCGAGAGGTTGCCCTCTGTGCGGCCTACTTTCTCCGATGCGGGTGGCGAGCGACCTGAGGACTCCGACACGTGTGCACCGGGCCCTTCGTCCCGTCCTCCTGCCGGCGTCCCCATCCAGACGACCCGGGCATCGGCCGGCTCACCGTGGTCGAGGAGGGGAGCGACTGGAGCCGCGATGGGGTCTCCGCCTGCGCCCGATCGGCCTAGTCCTCCTGCCGCAGCGGTGCCTCCCATCACTAGCCTGCGGATATGGCCGAGCTACCTCCGGCGGGCTTCTATGCCGATCCTCACGACGCGACGTTCGAGCGTTGGTGGGACGGCGAGGCGTGGAGCGAGCACCGGCGTCCGGTCGGGCCGCCAGGAGACGCGTATCGCGCCGACTCGCTCCACTCGACTGCGACGAACTCGGCCCTCATGGGTGCGCGAGCCGACAGGGAGCAGGGCAGCCCGGCGTTCGCTCAGGTCTGCCTCGTGCTGCTCGGCGTCCTCGCGTTCGTCGCGGTGCTGCGCTACGTCGCCCGGCTCGGATTCGGCTGGGACGTCTGAGGCCCTGAACCGCCGTTGCTCGCCGCTGCGTGCCCGCGTCGTGCCACTCCGTGGCAGGCATGGCATCGGGCCGGCTCCCGACAGGAAGACCGGCCCGTGACCTGAGGTGAAACGGTGGGCGATACTGGGTTCGAACCAGTGACCTCTTCGGTGTGAACGAAGCGCGCTACCACTGCGCCAATCGCCCCTCCAGCCCCGGGGGGCTGCGGTCGCCGACTGTAGCGCATGAGGTCGGTGGGGTTCACATCGCGGTGCTCCCCGCGGCCCGGATCCGGGCACCAGGACGTCCGCGGAAAAAAAGTTCTGCGGAATCGCGTCATGGTTCGCCGCCTGCGCCCTCTCTCTGCATGAGGGGGCCCGCCAGGGTCCTCGCCCGCCACACGGTCGGGGCGCCAGGAGGGGGGCGCCCCGCCCGCTCGGCGGGACCTCAACGCGCGACGTCCAGCAGTTCGTTCTCTCGCTCCCGCCACATCTGTGCGGTGGCGGCAGTCACCTGACCGGGGGGTAGGTCGACGCCGTCCCAGCGGCGAATGTGCTGGACGTCGCGCGTGGTCGAGGTCAGGAACGCCTCGCTCGCCTCCCGCAGCACCGTCGCGATCGGTTCGTCGACCTCGCGGGCTCCGGTCCAGGCGATCACCAGCGCCCGCGTGACGCCCGGCAGGCACCCCGACGCGAGGGACGGCGTCCGCAGCTCGCCGTCGACGACGTAGAAGACGTTGCTGCTCGCGCCCTCGCACAGATGCCCGGCGAGGTTGGCGAAGACGGCCTCGTCGGCACCGCGCTGCCGCGCCTCGGCCATCGCGACGACCTGTTCGGCGTACGACGTGGTCTTCACCCCCGCCACCGCACTGCGTTCGTTGCGTGGCCACGGCACCGTCGCCACGACCGCGGACGGTGCCGGCGGAGCCAGGGGAGTGGCGATCACCGACAGCGTCCCGGCGCCCTCGCCGCGGGTGTATCCGAGCGGCGAGGGGCCGCCGGTCAGCGTGACCCGCAAGCGCATCATCGGCGCGTCCTGGTCGGCGAGCACCGCCGCGATCCCGTCGCGGACGGCGTCGCGGTCGGGCTCGGGCAGCCCCAGCGTCTGGGCGCCGGCAGCGAGTCGGTCGAGGTGCATCTCCAGCGCGCGGACGCGACCGCCGACGACCTTCAGCGCCTCGAAGACTCCGTCGCCGACGGTGTAGCCGTGGTCGGTGAGGGCGACCGCGGGCCCGGTCGGGGCGTCGAGCAGGCGGCCGTCGATCCATGCGCGCATGGCCTCACGGTAGGGCTCCGGGACCCCGACCGGACCCCGACCGGACCCCGACAGGACGCCGTCCGCAGGTGCCGTTCGCACCGACGAAACGCCGACGTCACCCGGATTTGGCGCCCCTGAGGGCATGGGCTAATGTTCCTGTCGCACGCCGGGCCAAGCCCGGAGCGCAGGCGGACGTAGCTCAGTTGGTAGAGCGCAACCTTGCCAAGGTTGAGGTCGCGAGTTCGAGCCTCGTCGTCCGCTCGGAGAGGTCTCTCTCTTGGTTGGGCCTCCATGGTGGGTTGGCCGAGAGGCGAGGCAACGGACTGCAAATCCGTGTACACGGGTTCAAATCCCGTACCCACCTCCACAGCACCACCTAGGGCGATTGGCGCAGCGGTAGCGCGCTTCCTTGACACGGAAGAGGTCACTGGTTCAAACCCAGTATCGCCCACCAGCAGTCGTCGCAGGTCAGAGCCGGTTTCCGCAGAAGCGGGACACCGGCTCTTCTGCTTCCCGGGCCTCCCGTGAGGACGTCGTGAGGACAGTGGCCGGGACGGAACTGTCGGTGGGGCCTGCGAAGGTTGCTGACATGCTCGACAGCCAAGGGCTCTCCGACCGCGACCGCGCGATGCTCGACCTCGAGCGCCAGTGGTGGAAGTACCCAGCCGCGAAGGAGACGGTCGTGCGCGAGATCTTCGACATCAGCATCACGAAGTACTTCCAGCGCCTCGATGCGCTCCTCGACGACCCGGCAGCGCTCGCGCACGACCCGCAGACCGTGCGCCGTCTGCAACGCCTGCGAGCCGCCCGGGCTGCTCAGCGCCGCGGTCGGCCGGCCTGAGAGGGCTAGAACAGCTTCCGGTCGCCGGCGCCGGCCTCGAAGTGGTTGGCGGTGGCGGGGCCGGCGTGGTCGGCGGCGACGCGGCGCCAGGTCGTGAGGTCCCGCTCGAGGCGGGCGCGTAGGCCGGGGTCGGTGGGTGGGTTCATGAGCTGCATCTCGGTGCGGCGGATCTGGTCGAGTGCGTGCTGGTGCAGGGCCGCTGCCGCGGCGGCGTCGTCGAGGTCGTCGACGTCGTCGACCTGGTCGGCGATCTCGTTGGGCCGGTAGACCAGCTGGTCCCAGCGGGGTCGGACGCTCATCCGAGGACCGCCGCGGCGATGGTGTCCTGGACCTCGGTTGCGGCTGCGGCGTACCCGGCGGTGGTGGAGATCGAGGCGTGGCCCATGGCGTCGCGGACGGCGACGAGGTCGCGGGTGGCTTGGAAGGCGAGGGTGCCGTAGCGGTGGCGCAGCTGGTGGAAGGTGATGTCGACGCCGGCGGCGCGGAAGGCGCGGTTGGCGCGCTGGCGTAGCGCGTCGGGCTCGAGCGGCACCGCGGTGCCGGTCACGATGTTGACCGCAGCGACCGGGCAGCGGTCGTCGGCGGGGAGCAGTTCGTCGAGCATCGAGCGCTGCACCTTCACCCGGCGGCGCTTGCGGCCCTTCCCCACCACGGTGAGGACGCAGAACTCGAGGTCGACGTCGCCCCAGGTCGCTCGGGCGGCTTCGGAGACCCGCAGGCCGCAGTAGGCGCCGAGGATGACGGCGCGGCGGAGCTCGGGCTTGTCGGCGACGTGCTCGCGGATCCGGTCGAGCTCGGTGCGTGCGGCGGGCCGGGGTACCGAGGAGGGGACGGTGGGGGCGAGGAGGCGGGCGGTGGGGTCGTCGGTGCGGTGCTCCCAGATCGAGCACCAGCGGTAGAACGAGCGGAGGACGGCGAGCTCGTTGGCGCGGGAGGAGTCGGCGCGTGGCCGGCCGTCGGGGAAGGTGTCGCGGCTGCGCCACCAGGTCTCCATCTCGAGGCGGCTGATGGTGCCGGGGCGGGGGACGGCGCGTAGGACGGAGCGGCGTCGGCGCACGGTGTTGGCGGGGACGCGTTCGCGCTCGCACCAGTCGAGGTAGGCCTGGGCGATGGGGTCGAGGGTCACGGCTGGTCGTCTTGGGGGTCGACGGTGGCCGCGGCGGCGAGTGCGCCGGCGGCGGCCTGCTGGTCGAGGAGCTCGGCGTGGATCTCGCGGGCGCACCTGCAGCCGCCGATGGCTTGGAGGCAGCTGGTGAGCATGGAGGCGGCGCCGAGGCGGTGGCGGCAGATGCTCACCGGCCGCTCCTTGCTGGGTGGCGACGTCGTGCTCGTCGGCGGCGTTCGGCCTGGAGGTCGATGATCTGGGCGGGGATCTCGGGCTTGCTGCGGGCGGGGCAGGTGGCGAAGTGGGTCATGGCGGAGTACTCGATGGGGCGGTCGACCTGCTCGTCGGCGTGGAGTACTCGCGCGGTGAGCCGGCCGCCGGGGGTGGGGGTGACGGCGACGTTGCCGGCGAGGTCCTCGAGCGGGTCGAGCGGCATGAGCTTGCCGCCGCGGCCGTTGGGGCCGGCGACGGTGATGGCCCAGACGATGTTGCGGTGGCATCCCTCGCAGCGCGATCGCGCGATCGGCGGGGCGGGAAGGAGGCGCGGGTCGGGGGCGTTCATGGCCGGGTCCGGATGGTGACGTCGTCGGGGTGGATGGCCAGGGTGGCGAACTGGCCGCGGCCGCGGCTGGTGATGCGGACGACGCCGGTGCCGTGCATGAAGGCGTGGGCGCGGGCGCGGCGGATCTCCTCGGCGCCGAGCTCGGAGAGCTGGGTCTCGGCGCGGACGGTGCGCTGGCGGAGCTCGCCGACCATGACGGTGGACTCGTGGAGCGCGCGGCGCAGGTTGGAGATCTCCTGGACGGCGTCCTGGTGGTCGCGTTCGAGGTCCTGGAGGCGGTACAGCTCGAGCGCGAGGTCGGGCGCTAGGTGCTCGGCCAGGTCTCGGAGCTCGGCGGCGACGTCGCGGGCCGTCGTCACGATGCACCGCCGGCGGCGAGGAGGCGGTCGAGCAACTGCTGGCCGCGGCCGGACTGGATCGGCGGCGGTCCGACGTCCTCGCCGAGCCAGGCCAGGATGTCGGCCATGCCCTGGCGGACCAGGTGGCGGGCCTGCAGGCCGGCGAACTCGATGTCGGGGATCGGGGCGGTGCCGATCAGCCAGGCGGTGGGGGTGACAGCGACGGTGCCGTCGCGCAGATGCGGGGCGAGGTTGATCGGCCGGTCGGCGATCGAGGCGAAGAGGTCGCGGCCGACGGTGCGGCCGGCCCTCACGGTGAGCTGAGCATGGCTCCATGGTGGAGGTCGGCTCCGACGGTCTGGGGGCCGACACACCGGGCCGTGTCCGATAAGTGTGCTTATCGGACGGTCGCGGGTGGCGGGCCAGACGGGATGGCGGCCGCAAGCTGGGAGCTGGCAGCATCCCGGCCATGCGCATGATGACGAGGCTCGCGATCGTGACCGGCCTGCTGCTCTTCGGCGGCGCGCTCGCGGCGACGTTCCTGCCGACGAGCCCTGACGGTGCAACCTGCGGGACCTGGGTGAGTCCCGAGTACGGCGACGACGACGTCGAGGACCTGTTGGGAGACCTCGAGAGCTCCTACCGCCAGGCGAACAGCCTTGGCGAGAGCGAACTGGCCGGACGGGCCGCTGGGCTCGGAGCTTCCATTGTGCAGGCGAAGCAGGCCTGCGACGACGCCCTCGGTACCCGCCGGACTACGACGATCGTTCTCGTCGTCCTCGCGGCCGCGCTTCCGGTTGGGTTGGTGTTCGTTGGGCGGGGGAGCGACCGCAGTTCCTGAACCGGCCACCGAACCCCCGGGGCGGCATGCCGAGTAGGTCGGTGCTGCCGTACCACTGTGATCAGGAGACGACGTTGAACGAGAACCTGGACCTGCACCTGACCGTGCTCGCTGGATGGATCGTGAAGACCTTCGGGAAGGCGCTTGTGTGGGGGTTTGCGCCGGGACTTGTTGGCCTGCTGCTGTTCTTCTTCAACGGTGACCTCAGCAGCCTCCTCTTCGGCTTGTTCGGGCCCGTGGTCGCTGGCGGCTATCTCGCCACCGCAGATGCGCCGCTTCCGATCGAGACGACCTCGCGGGGTGAGTGAGAGTGTTCTTGGCCGACGGTGTCGGCGGAGGCCCGGCCGGCCTAGGCCAGATGAGCGGGACGTTGCCGGGCAGTCACCGGCGGGAGAGGCTCTGATGCATGGGAAGTTCGAGCCCGCCCGGCGACACTGAGCTGACCGAGCTGACCGAGCTGATCGTCGATGCGCTGCGAGCAGATGGCTACTACACCGAGCGGGTCGTCGACGACGAGGACCGGGTGGCTGCGGTCCGCCGATGCGGACGCCGCGCCGGCAGGCTCCTGGGTCGGTCGGTGCAGACGTTGGCGGTGCGCTCGCCGTCCGGGCGCGTCGCCGAGGTTCACGTCATCGATCGCACCGAGCCCCACCCCGAGGACGAGCTCGCGCACCTCCAGATGCAGCGTCGCATGCGGGCGGCAATCAAGTCCCTGAGCGTGTAGCTGGTCAGCGGTCGAGCCTAACCGCGTCCGCCCGAGGGTTAGGGCGTCCCTCACGGATGCCGAGCCCGGCCTTGCTGCGTGCTGAGCCGGGCGAGCACGACGGCGGCCTCGGCGTCCCGGGCAGCCAGGTCGGCGCCAGCAGCTTCAAGGAGCGCGCCGATGCGCGGCGACCAGGGGTGCGTGATGGGGTCGTGCTGCCAGCCGCCGAGCGCGACGCCGGCGGCGCGGCCGAGCACCGAGGGGACGCGGCCGATGGTGTGGAGTTCGGCGATCGCGACGTCGTCCGGGGTCTTGTCGATCGCGTGCCGGCGGGCGGTGCCGAGCAGGCGGGCGGTCAGCATCTCCACGGAGTCGGCCATGGGCCGGACGGTAGTCCGGGGCGGAGACAGACCAGTGCCTGTCTCCCTCAAACCCTTGTCATTCAGAAACCTTTGAGGTATCCTGTACTTGTCAACGAAAGGAAAGGAGGTGATCATGATGGACAAGGACCTCAAGAAGGTGATCCAGGCCCTCGAAGCTCAGGGCTTCGAGATCCGGCTCACCCGGCGGGGACGCCTCGCCGTGTTCAACGGCGAGGAGTACGTGACGACGTTCTCTGGCAAGCCGGGCGACTGGCGGGCCTTCAAGAACGCGCTCGCCCAGCTCCGCCGAGCAGGGTTCCGCTGGCCGACCTAGGCCAGCAGGGAAGAGGACCGGGGCGCTCATATCGCCCCGGTCCTCGGACCCCGATCGTGACACACCACCACATCAGGGAACGAGGACCGGACCATGACCACCAAGACCAACACCAGCTACAACGCGATCATCGAGGTCGACCGCCGCGACACCACCACCGACGACGTCGACGACATCCTCGACCAGCTCGAGACCTACCACGCCTCGCTGAGCGAGAGCGCCCGCGGCTTCCTCGAGGCCACCATCACCCTCCCGGCCACCAGCCTCGCCCAGGCCTCGGCCACCGCGATCGCCGTCGTCGAGAAGGCCACCGGCGCGCCGGCCATCGCCGCCGAGCTCATGACCACCGCCGAGTTCGACCGCCGGTTCGGGTTCGAGGTCGTCCCCGACCTCGTCTCGGTCACCGAGGCCGCCGAGATCCTCGGCGTCTCCCGGCAGGCGATCGCACAGCGGATCCAGTCCAAGACCCTCGCCGCGGTGCAGATCGGCAGCACCTGGGCCATCGTCCGCTCCTCGCTGCGCCCCGGGCAGCCCGGACGCCGCCCCAGCGCCTGACCCGGAACGCAGGACAGCGCCCACGCCATGTAGGCGAGAGACGTGGGGTTGACCGGGATGGCACCGACCAAGCCGGGGGGAGCCGATCAATGCGGGGGCACGGCTCCTCCCGGCCAGGGGCGAGGTCGGCGTAGAAGGTGCCACTTCCCATCACGCAGTCCACGAGCCATGTAGACCGGCCGACCTTTCCATCAGAGTAGAGACACCGAGTCGCCATTACGAAAGCATCGACACCCCACGGGGTTTCACTGCTCCAGACCATCCTGTTGAAACGGATCACATCCGTGAGAACTGCCGTAACCCTGCTCGTGGCCCGGCCGTTGACGGCGAACGTGGCCTCCCCCTTCGCCGTCCAGATCCGAACCCGAGTCAGCGTGCCGCCTAAGCGGCGACGCACCCGCATTCGCGACTACGTCATCGCCTACACGGCCGTGGCCAGCGTCCTCAGCGCCTGCGTCGCGATGTGGACCGTCCTGCTGCTCGTCCTCATCTAGATAGCTGACAACGCAGAACAGCGCCCCACCCGCCGCGTAGGCGAGTGGGGCGCTGGTGCGAGGTGCCCGTGAGGGCTCCTCATCTCAGGACGATGTGAAGTTGTGCCCGGCTCCTGCCCGGCGAGCGGCCGGGCGAAACCTCAGCTCGACAGATCAACCTTGCCGACGGCGAGCCCGGCTACCCAGGTCTGGGTGGCGATGATCGTGGCTCCGACGTCGCGGGTGACCCACGCGGTGCCGATGACGCCGAGCGCGCCGGACGCCGCGTAGAGGCCGAACCGGACAGGGCCGGACAGGGGGTTGCGGAGACTGCGGCTGTGGGCGGTGGTGGTCATCGCTTCCTCCCGGAGGCGGTCGAGGGCCGGCGTGCGGCCCGGTTCATTGCTCGGCTAGCGGCCAGTACGGCGCCGGCACCGATGAGGAGGCCGCCGGCGATGCCGCCGGCGACACAGAGGAGGGGCTCGACGACCAGGTGGACGCCGCCGCGCTCCTCCTCGAGCGGGTCGACCGCGGGGGCGGTCACTGGTTGCCGTCCTCGTCGAGCATCTCGCGGACCGCTTGGCGTCGGGCGAGCTCGAGCATGCCGATCGTGCTGGCCATGCTCGATCCCTCGCACGAGGCGTAGCCGACCTTGAAGGCCGCGTCTCCGTCCTCCGTGAGGATGGTGGATTCCCAGGTGACGACCGCGCCCCGGATCAGGACCGGAGCTTCGTCGTCGATCGCGTTGACGAACTCTCGGATGGCGTCGGTCAGCTTCTCCAGCGGCGTCCGGTCGTCGAGCGGTTCGGGGTCCGTCTCGCTCACGGCTTCGCCTTCCCGATCGGCGCGTCGCCGGAGAAGTTGGCGAGCGAGCGTAGGCCGAGCGGGTTGCGCCGCTTGCCGCCGTGGTGGTCGTTGGCGGCGGTCTGCTGCTGGATCTGGAAGTCGATCGGGAGGCCGGTGAGGCTGGCGAGGTACTGCCCGACGGCGAGGCCGAGGAATGAGATGCCGTCGGAGCCGATCGCCTTCGTGAGCTTCGCGTGCCGCTTGTCGTCGAGGATCAGGCGGACGTCGACGTCGCGGGGCGCGCGGTCGCCGCGGGGCTCCATCGTCGTGCCGACGAGGTACGGCGTCTCGCCGAACGCCTCACGGAGCGGCGCGCACGCGATGTCGAGGAGGAACATCTGCCGGGGCGAGAGGGTGCTCACGGCCGCGCCTTCCGCTGGCGGGGGAGTCGGAGGGTGGCCAGGACGGCGCGGTGGTCGGAGCCGCCGCGGTCGAGCTCGGTCATCTCGACGTCGACGTCGGGGTCGGTGATCGCTGCGTCGTACCCGGCGCCCGGGTGCGCGGTCCCGCCGAGCTGGCGGGCGAAGCGGAGCAGCTCGAGCGCGCGGATGTTCATGTCCCCGATCCACACCCGGACCCGGCCGGCCGGGATCGAGGCCTCGGCGTCGACGAGCAGCTGGGTCTCGTCCTCGAAGCTAGGGGCGTTGCGCCCGGGAACGGGGATGCGGTGCAGCCCGACCAGGTGGATCCGGTGGCCGGCGAAGTCGAACTCGACCCACGGGAACGAGCGGCCCTTCCGCTGCAGGTCGTGCACAGGCCCGACCCACGGGAACAGGTGCTGGATCCAGCCGCGGCGCACGATCCGTCGGCGAGCACGCACCAGGATGACGACGTCGTCGGCCTCCGGGTGGTTCGAGGGGTCATGGATGACCTGCCAGCCGAGCGGCTCGTAGACGGCGCGCAGGCCGCGGGCGATCGTGTAGCACTCCTGGAGGACGACGACGTGAGGCCGGTGGTCGCGGATCCAGGCGTCGAGCGGGCCACGCACCTGCGCGAGGGGCCGACCGGTCTTGACGTTCCAGGTGAGGATCCGCAGCCGCGGCCGCCGCACCCGGGCCACGACGCGCTCGCCGGCGCCAGCGACCCGCTCCCGGACGCTCACCGGCCCGCCTTGCCGTGCTGGGCCTGCTGGGCGGCGTAGCGCTTGTGGAGCCGCTCCAGCCACGCCTCCAGGCCCGCGATGCGCCAGCCCGGCGCGTCGGCGGCCTTCGCGTCGCGCAGCGCTGCCCGGACGACGCGGATCCGGTCGTCGAGCCCGAACACCTGCTTCGGGGGCCGGGTGGTGTGCGGCCACACGTCGATGCCGTTCAGTTCCTCGGCCCAGCCGACCAGGTGGCCGCGGCACCAGGGCCCGAGCGCGGCGATGGGGGCGAGGTCGACGTAGCCGGGGCGCCGGTAGTCGGTGGACCAGCACATCCCGCCGCCGGCGGAGAGCGCGACGTGGCCGTAGCGGCCGTTGACCCAGTAGACGACGGCGCCGCGGGGGATCGCGGTCGGGTCGGTGGTGGGGTGCTTCCCGTCGGCCTGTTCCCAGGCGGTCTCGGCGTCGGGCCACATCGCGGGGATGAGGAACTCGCGGCCGCGGACGGTGGCCAGGCACTTCCCGACGTCGACGAACACGTCGCCGACCGAGAGGGCGCGGGCGTTGGCCAGTGCCTGGCCGGGGGTGGCGGGGGTGACGCCGGCGCCGTCCTCGCCCAGGTCGTCCTGGGAGGAGCGTGCGGTGATGGCGACGAGGATGTCGTCGTAGTTGGTGGGGGTCGCGGCGTGCGCGGCCTCGTAATCGGCCTCGGTGATGAGGCCGGTGTCGGCGGGCTGGTCGTGCTCGGGCATGGCTGCCTCCTGGGACGTGGGTGGACGTGAACAGGCCCCCGTCGCACGTCCGGTCGACGGGGGCCTGGCTATGGGTGGGCTCAGCGGCTAGGGCTGGACAGGGCAGAACGAGGAGGGCGGGTCGGGCACCGGGTGGGTCTCGCGGACCAGGTCGAGCCGGTCGGCGGCGACGTCGAGGCGGTGGCCGGCTGCGGTGAAGGCCGTGATGGCGGCCATGACGTCGTCGAGGTCAGTGCGCCCGCCGATGAACGCGAGGACGGTGCCGGCCCAACGGTTCAGTGCGGCGTCACGCTTCGCGGTGGCCTCGGACACCGCGACCGAGGCGCGGCGCACGGCCTTGCTGGTGGCCGAGGACGCGGCGGCGTACTCGTCGAAGCACTGCTGGATGCCGGCGATCGCTTGGACGCGGCGGGTCGCTTCCTCGGCCTGGGTGCGGTAGACCGCGAAGGTGCCGATGCTCGAGCAGGTCGCGACGAACACGCACACCCCGGCGATCACGGGGGCGTAGAGCCGGTAGGTCTCGGATTCGCTGATGGCGTGCAGAGCGGCGTTGATCCGCAGCCGCAGACCCGTTCGTCGTGGGCTGGTCATCGGTGTCTCCTCTGTGCGTCGAACAGGTTCGCGGCGCACCCGAGAAGGCCGCCGATGCCGAAGCCGCCGAGCCAGTACCCGAGAAGCCCGGCGGCGGTGGTCAGGACGTCCGCGCTCACCGGTCGTCGTCCTCGTCCCGGTCGTCGCGGCTGCTGCGTCGCAGGCCGCGGGTCATGTCGACGCCGAGGATGCCGCCGATCAGCAGGGACAGCAGGTAGTTGGCCTGCGCCCCTGAGTAGTCCGGGGAGGCGGAGTCGAGCCAGATGTTGAGCGGGATGCAGCAGGTCAGGATGACCGCCATCAGGGCCGCGATCGGTGAGGGCACCAGTGGGGTCGGGGTCTTCGTCACGTCGCCTCCGAGATCGGGCGTCGCGTTGCTGGGGAGGCGTCACGACGATGGGTGGACTCGGGGCCGGTCAGGGCCAGGACGGGTCGGTCGCTTCCGTGGCGACCCACGCCAGGCAGGCAGGGAGGTTCGGCGGGGGCATCAGGCGACCTTCATGTGCACGCGCGGTACGGAACCCACGGACCCGCTTGGCGAGAACGTCGAGGGCATAGTCCCAGTGACGGTGGAGCTGTGCCCGATGCCGACGGCGCCAGCTGCGGCGCCAGGGATCGCAGGCAGGTACATCGGGAGCGTCGACGCCTGACCGACTGTCCGCACCGTGGGCTGTGCGGTGCAGTTCTGCACGGTGACGCTGAACGCCCACCATCCGACCGTCAGCGAGAAGGACGACAGTGCCGCGTCCTTCACGCCGGTCGAGTCGGCCGCGATCGTCACCTCGCTCCCTGAGGCCAGCGAGCCCGGCAGCCCGGTGGTCGCGTCGGGCGTCCACAGGGCGATGCGGAGAACCGCACCCGCATCGGTCGATGCGGCGACGATCTCGGCGCCGATCGCGGAGAGGGTGACCGCGACGTCCTGATACCAGAGGAACGCGCGGACAGTGCCGACTCCGAGCGTGCTGCTGGTACCGGGGTTGACGCCTGTGATGCCAGGGAAGAAGTAGCGCCCCGTGGTAAGTCCGAGGGTGCCAGTGAACGCCGGGCGGGCGCCGAGGGCAGATCGGGCCGCAGCGGCATCGGCGGCGGTGAGCAGCGATCGTCCGAAGCTCGTCGAGGTCGCTCCGCTCAGGTCGTCGTAGGTCGAGGGGAAGTTCCCCACGATGTAGGCGCCCTGTGCTCGCAGCGTGTCGATGCTCGAGGCGGTGAGGCTGTAGGCGACCGCGGTGGTTCCGTCGGTGAGCGTGTAGCGGTTGCCGGTCATCACGAACGAGGCCGTGATGGTGCCGACGATGCTGTTCGCCAGGGTCGCCTTAGCGCTGTTGCGCACGTACTCCTGGCGCCCGGTCGGGGTGACGAGGGTGCGGACGTGGTTGCGGACGTTGCCCCCGTCGATGAGGTGTCGCTCGACGATCAGGTTCCGCGGGGCGGTGGTGTAGAGGTAGACCAAGGTCGACCCGCCGTAGTTCTCCGAGGGCGAGTGCCAGCGGATGTCGCGGGTGATGACGTCGCCCGTGGTCTCGGCGGCGATGTGCTGGGTGGCGCCGTAGACGTCGATGTTCTCGATCGTCACGTCACCGTTCGCCGCGGTGGTGGTGATCGTCGTCCCGAACGGCGCCGAGGTCTCCGACTGGCGCATGTCGAAGAGGCCGTCGGCGGCGGCGAAGGTGGTGGACGCCGCGTTGGTCATCCGGTACCGGCCGCCGCGGACGGTGATCCGGTTGACGCCGACCGAGCAGTAGAACGGCCGTCGGTCGGTGACCACGTCGGCGTCGAGAACTGTGAGGTCGGTCGAGCCGTAGTTCGCGCGGAAAGCCTGGCCGACACCGCGGAACTTCGGTCGGATGATCGTGAAGCCGTAGTCGGCGCCAAAGGTCGGGTTGCCGATGCCCCAGCCGTAGGCGCTCGTCGAGGACTGGTGGACGACGTCATCGATGGAGTAGGCCCGGAAGTTCTGGATGCCGTGCGCGACATAGCTGGAGATGACGGTGTCGACAGCGACGCAGTTGCTGGAGCCGCAGTCGATCGACATCACGTAGTCGGCGGTGTGCCGGACGCCGTAGGAGAACAGGCGCTCGAAGCGTCCGTCGCGGCACACGACCATGCGGCCGACGTAGCCGTGCCCGCCTATCGTAGGCCGGTAGGGCAGCCGGCCAGAGATCTGTCCGTAGGGCTGGTCACAGTAGGAGAAGACGAGCGCCTGCATGTCCCAGGCGACAGCGGAGACGTTCTCGACGCGCGGCCGGATGCAGTACCGGAAGTTGATGAGGTGCGGCGTGTTGGTGTCGACGCCACCGAAGTCGTCGTTGGTGGTCGACCATGCACCGGTGTCGATCTGGGTGATGCTCTCGATGCCGCGCAGCGACGGCTCGAGCAGCGCGTTGATCTTGGCGATCTTCGGGGTCGTGGTGAAGGGCTGCTCCAGCGGCGAGGACAGGCCGACGACGCCGGTGGTGACGTTGACCGAGGAGACGTAGTTCACCTCGCGACGGCCGACCTGGTTGCGGTTGCCGTCCCAGCCGGTGAGCACCTCGTCGCTGGAGATGACCACGAAGTCACCCACGGCGAAGTCGGCAGCCTGCGCCGGCGTCGTGAGCGTCACCGATGTCGCGCCCGCGGCCGGTGAGGTGATTGCACGGGCGGTCGTGGTGCTGCCAGTGACGTGGATCGCGGGCTGCGCGGTTGTGGCGACGCCATCCCAGGGCTTGACGACGAGAGAGGCGCCGTTGAAGTCGAGGTGGACGACCTTTCCCGAGATGAGCAGGTTGTCGAAGCGGTAGGTCTTGTCCGGCTCGAACACCAGGGTGGTGCCGTCCGGAACGGCGTCCGCAAGCGCCTGTAGAGCGGCCGTGTCGTTGGTGCCCGAGCCGCCAACGCCGCCGGTCCAGTCGCCCTTGACGCCGTAGTCGGCGACCCGGACCACGGTCTGGTTGAGCAGCGGCTTGAGAGCGGTACGGGTCGACGATGCCGAATCGTTGATGCGGCCTGCGATGACCGTGTCGTTGGTCGTTCCCACAGCCTCGGCGGCCGTCTGAGCGGCTTGGGCGGCGTCCCGGGCGGACTCGGCCGCGGTCTTGGCGTTGGCAGCTGAGGTGGCTGCGGTGCTCGCCGCAGTGGCCGAGCTGGCGGCGTTCCCGGCCGAAGTCGATGCCGAGCCAGCTGAGCCGGCTGCCGCGGTCGCGGAGCCGGCCGCAGCGGTGGCTGAGGTGGCGGCGTTCCCGGCGGATGTCGACGCCGCAGTCGCCGACCCGGCGGCGGCGGTCGCCGAGCTGGCGGCAGCCGTGGCGGAGTTCGCGGCCGCAGTCGCGTCGGTGTGGACGCCGGCGCCGGCGGTCTCTGCGTCGGCCTTGGCAGCCTCGGCGGCGTCGACATAGGTCTGCAGGGTGGCGATCGCGGTGGTGATCCAGGTCGGCGGGACGAACTGCTCGGCCACGACGTCGCCGAGCAGGCCGTCTGCGGTGACTGAGAACCACCCCGAGTCCCAGTGGCCGACCTCGAGCGTCCCGGGGTCGGTGTACTCGATCACGACCCGGTACTGCAGGGTGGCGGGGTCGGGGTTGACGTCGTCCGTCGTGTTGGCCGCCGAGTCGATGAGGCCGCCGATGGAGAGTGCGCCGTTGGGGGCGACCTTCACGACACCGGTTCCGAGCAGCAGCGCGCCGGTTTCCTGGTCGATGGGGGACTGGCCGGGGTCCATGTTGGTGCGGACGACGACGCGGACACGCTCGGGGTGGTTGATCGGCTGACCCAGGAGGTCCTCGATCGACGCGGTGAGCGTGCGGGTGGTGATGGCCACTTCTACTCCTGAGGTGTCGGCGGGGCGGGTGGCGAGAAGACCGGGTCGGGGAGCGGTCGACCGAGGAGGTAGGCGGCGGCGAGCTCGGCGAGGTTGATGGCCGGGCCGGTGCCGGTGCCGTCGAGGGCGCGGGCGAGGAGGTCGCGGGCGGTGAGGTCGGAGTCGTCGCTCGAGGTGACGAACGCGGCGATCGCCGTGCGCTCGTCGTCGGTGAGATCGCGGGCGAACCACACGCCGGCGGCATCGATCTCGGTCACGGCGGCGTCGGTGAGACCGGTGAAGGAGTCGGGACCGACGGGCCGGCGCAGGGGCCCGGGGATGAGCCGCATGTCGAAGCCAGACTGCGGTTCGTCGACCTGGTCGGCCGGCTCGTCGGTCACCGGGGGGTGCCCTGTAGCTCGTAGGCCGGGCCGGAGGCAGTGGCGACCTGGATGACTTCAGGCAGTGTGCGCGCGGCCTTGCCGAGCGGAGACAGCTTCAACGTCCCGGTCTCCTCGTCGTACTCGCTGGCGCCGAGCACCCACTCGACGGCCTGGCCGGGCACGAGGACTCCTTCGGTGTCGAGGACGCCGTGCTGGCGGATCATCCGCATGTCGCCGCCGACCTGGCCGGCGCACACCAGCCGCGGGTCTATCGGCGCGCCCCCGAGGTTGATGATCTGGCCTCGGCCGAGGTTCGGGAGGTCGGCCGTGTAGGACGGCTTCGACAGCTGGGTGTCGACCATCAGGTTGAGGATGGTGACGGCATCGGGACCCGAGAGGAGTCCACGGTCGGTTAGGTCGACCCATTCCTCCGCGCCGCCCCAGCGGCGTGCGGAGGCGTCCGCGGCCGCGGAGTTCGAGGTCGAGGGGGCATAGGTCGCCGGCGTCGGCGGGGTGCCGGCGACGGTCGCGACCCGGCGGCCGACGAGGCGGGTGGCGTAGTCGTCGTCGGAGACAGGGAGCGCCGGCGTGCCGGGCACGATGCCGGTGTTCGCGGTGGTGGGGACGGTTCGGTAGTAGGGCGCCATGGTGACGGGATCGATGCCCCAGACCTTGGCGTCCTTCTGGGCTCGGTCGCCGAGGAGGTTGGCGATGTACACCGGCTGCGCAGCGGCCTCGAGCGAGGTCGACGTCGACGTCGTAGGGAACGGTCCGCCGGTGGCCGGGTAGACCCACGGGAGCGGCACCGGGCGCCCGGTCGACGTGAGGGTGGCCTGGTAGACGGCGGTGTCAGGGTTGGTCGTCGGCGCGCCGGCGGAGTCCAGGGCAAGTAACCGTTCGGCTCGCCGGAAAAGCCCGTCGGCGCTGAACGTCCATCCGGCGCGGTCGGGTTCGGTGAGGGTGCCGACCCAGATCCGCCAGGTGCCGAGGAGGATCTCCACCAGCGTTCCCCGCCGTAGCAGCGGGTGGGTGAAGCCCCGTGGCAGGGGCATGGTCCACGACGCGGCGAGCGGCCCACCGTTGACGGTGTGGGAGTACTTCAGGCGGGAGTGCGGGGCGATCGCCCGGGCGGGCAGCCCACCGATGCGCAGCTGCAACATCAGACGCCCGTCCAGCCGCTGAGGTCGCGGGCGTGGAAGAGCCACCGTGGCCAGTAGTGCGCGGTGATGCTGGGGTTCGCGGCACCGGTGTTCGCGACGAAGATCGGGGTGTAGCGGGGGACGAGCTGGTGCTCGCCCCAGGCTCCGGCGACGACGCCGGCGTGGTAGGCGTCCGCGCGGGCCGGGTCGGTGCCGAGGAATATCCCGCCGGCGGACCGTTCGGGGGTGGGGGCGTCGATCCAGAGACGGTTGTTCGCGGCCCCGAGGGCCTTCGCGCCAGTGCCGGCAGCAACCGCGGTGATGGCGGCGTCGTCCGAGACGTGGCAGAGCAGGAACTCGTCCCACGACCAGCCTCCGGAGCCGACCTTCGCGATGTCGAGCTCGACGACGCAGTCGGTGCCCTCGGGCAGGTCGACGGTGGGGAGGGTGAGCGCGCCTAGGACGGCGAACGAGGTGGTTCCGGGCAGCACAGCCGGTGTCATCGTGTAGGAGCGGTCCCCGAGCACGGTCCCGGCCGCGGAGCGGACGCGGGCGATGACGGTGACCGTCCCAGTCGGTGCGCCGCCGTTCCCGACGACGTGCAGCAGGTACGAGCCGGATGGCAGCGGTGCGGCGGGGATCTGGAACACCGTGGTGCCGGCACCGGTGGCCAGTGCTCCGGTGCGCCCGGAGATCGTGCCACCACCACCATCGCCGGCGACCGTGGTGGCCCAGCGCCGCAAGTCCGGTGTGTAGCCGGTCACTCCGAGGTAGGGGCTGGTGTAAACGAACACGTCACCGAGGCCGGATGTGGCGTGAGCAATCTCGATCGAGGCCTCGGTGCGGGCAGATCCGGCGATCGGGAAGATCGACGTCGTCTCACGCCCGGTTGCCGAGGCGTTGGCCGGCACGGGGCCGCGGCGGACGTCGTCGAACCGGATCCCCATCAGCGGTGGCCCGGACAGCGTGCCAGTGGGAAAGCTGGGGTCGTAGACGGTGTAGGAGACGCTGATCTGGACCCGCAGCTTCGACACCGACGTGTCGGTGCACCGGAAGCTGTGAATGTAGAACGCGCCCGTCGGACCACCGACATATGTCGACCCGGCGTCCGCGAGCTCGACGCCGTCGGCCCACATCCGCACCGTGCGTGCGGACGCGTAGGTGCCGTCGACCTTCACCGACAGGAACGGCGTCGCCGCCAGCGACAGGGACAGCCCGGTCAGCTCGGCAGCGCCCTCGAGCGTGAACGTGTAGTAGCCGCCACCCAGCGGCGCCTCGCTCGACGACGGCGGGTTGATGCGGATCGATTTCCCGCCCTCGAAGTACCGGTCCGTGTCGATCGACAGGGTCCCAGCACCCCCTGAGGGAAGCGGTGCGACAGCGGTCCACCCGGTCAGGGAGTCGCAGGCGTTGACCTGGGTGTCGGTGCCACCGGTCGCGGCGCCGGCGGTCGCGGTCATCTCTACGTCGGAGCGGCCGAAGGGCCGTGCGCGCAGCTCGATGGTCCACGTGCGCAGCCCATCGAGCTCATCGATGTCCCAGTCGCTGTCGTCGTTGAACGCCAGGCTGCCGTAGTGCAGGTCGTAGACGGTGGTCGCGGAGCCCAGGGCGGACGGGGTCCACCGGAAGGTCCGGGCACGGGCGATCGCCAGCGCGAGCTCTTCCTCCTTCTCGGCGAGCGCGTCAGGGTCGTGCCCTTCGAATGCAGCCAGGAGCACCAGGTCGCGGTTCTTGTGTGCGATGACCGACTCAAGGTCACCGTCGCGGACCATGCTCTCGATGACCTTCACGATCGGCTCGGGCCTACCTCGGCGCAGCCCGTACAGGTGGACCTTGACCTCGCTGTTGCGCTGCGCGGCCGGGGAGAAGTCGAAGTCGTCAATGGAGGCTTCCCACGCCTCTTCGGCGATCATCACCGGGCGCGGCCCTTCACTCCGGTCCACAGGCCATGGTTGATCACGCGTCCCACGTCGTCACCGACTCCCTTCGTGGCCTTCAGCTGCGCGGCCGCGGTCTTGTTGAGCTCGGCCTGCTGACGCTCGAGGGCCCGGATCCGGCGGTTCGTCTCTCGCACCTCAGCGTTCGCCGCCCGGGCTGCGGCTTCCTGGCGGCTGAGCAGCCCCCCGAGCGCACCCATCCCGACGTCGCGGCCGAGCTGGCCGGCGAGCCGGTCGCGCTCGCGGAAGTCCCGCTCGTAACGCTGCGTGAGACGCGGGTCGGCGGCGTACCGCTCAAGCGCGTCGAGGTTGCCGGTCTCGAGGGCCTGCTGGACGAGCTCGCTCAACGCTCGGCCGTTGAGCCCGTTGTCCTTCAGGAGGGCGACCAGGGACCGGAGCTGCTTGGTCTGGAGGATGTCGCCGCGGAGCACGCCCTCAGGGGTCGGTGGCTTCGCACCGTAGCCCAGCCCGACGTTGGCCTGGTACTCCGCCATCGCGGCCTGCCGCAGGAACTGCTGCTGCCGCTCCGGGTCCCAGCTCGAGAAGTCCGCCGGCATCGGCAGGTTGAGCGACCGATAGCCCTGGGAGTTGGACGGGAACAGCTGGCTGGAGAGCGCGGACTTCACGGCGTCCGCGATGCTTGCGATCTCGTCCTTCGTCGCCTGGACGCGGTCCTTGGCAGCGCGGGCCTCGGCCTCGTCGCGCTGCAACTCCCGGTCGAGCAGCCGCTTGCGGTGCTCGAGCTCGCGGCGGGCAGCGGACGTCGCGTCGTCGAGCGCGGCCGCCAGCCGCGTGCTCGCGCGCGCGGCCGGGTCGGTGGAGGCGTAGGTCGACGGCACCAGCCCAACCGTGCCGCCTTCGGCGAGCCGGCCGGCGTTGATGGCCTTCAGCAGCGGGCGGTGCCGGTCGGCCTGGCCGTGTCGGTTCGAGATGACCTCTTCGCCGTCGGCGAGGAGGTAAGGGTGTCGGTCAGCGTAGGGCAGCCCGGTCTTCGGGACGGTACCGCCAGAGGCTGACCCGCGGCCGCCGAACAGTCCGCCGGAGGCGTCGCCGATCGCCGTGGTGATCGTCTTGATGAAGACGGTCGCGGTGTCGCCGTCCAGGTCACGGAGCTTCTGGCGGGTCCGTTCGGCGTCCCGGTCGAATCCCGCGGTGTACAGGTCGACGAACGGGTTGGCGTGGTCCCCGTCGAGTTCCTGGAGGTCGCGGCTCGCCTTGTCGGTCTTCTTGTTGAAGGGGCCGGTGTCGGCGTCGATCGTGGGGTGGGCTGCCTCGCTCGAGAGGCGGCGCAGCTCTCGGATCTGGTCGGCGACCGCGGCGCGGGCGTCCTTGTTCTTCCCGAGGAAGGTGTCCAGATCGGTGAGTGCTCGGTCGAGGATCCGCTGGGCCGCGAGGCCCTTGCCGGCGTCCTTAAGAGTGTTGCTGCGGGTGATCGCGGCAGAGATGACCTGGTTGACAGCGGAGATGTTGGCGCGGCCCTTCTCGCCGGCGACATCCCAGGCGCTCCCGTTGTCCTTGATCGACTTGGCTAGGTCGTCGAGGGCCTGCTCGTAGGCGATCAGGCTCCCGGACCGGTCGAGCACGCTGTTGAGCGACTTGAAGGAGTCTCTGAACTGGTCGGCCGAGGAAGCCGCGGTGCGCAGCGCGCGACCGAGGCCGGTGGTCTCGCCGTACAGCTGCGTGAGCGCGTCGCCGCGGCGTGCGTCACGGATGGCCTCCTGGAGGTGGCGGACCTTCTCCTCAGTGTCGGCGACGTCGCCGTTCATCGTCGCCCAGAGCCGGCGCAGCGGCCCGCGGACGGCGTTGTCGTCGAACCACACCCCTGAGAACTGGCTCTGCAGCTCGGCGAGGGCCTGCTTCATCTCGACGACCCTTCCGGTGTCGAGCGCCGAATCTGCTGCCGCCATCGCGCCCTGAAGGTCCTGCACAGAGGCCGAGAGATCCAGGGTCAGGCCTACGGCGGACCCGACGGCGATGCCGAGGGGGCCGGCGATGCTGCCAGCGAGGCCGAGAGCCGCGGTGTTCGTGAGGCCGAGCTTGTCTCCCAGGCCGCTTGAGGCGATCGCGACGGATCCGATGACCGCTGCGGCCGGGCCGAGCTGGGAGACGTAGGAGCGAACCGACTGGCGGGCAGCCAGGGTCTGCTCGCTGGCGTACTTGTTGGACTGGCCGAGATAGGCCGCGTAGGTGCCGAACTCGCGAAGGGTTGGGACCTCGGTGCGCAACGCACGAAGGGGCTCGACGAGACCCTTCTGGATCGGGACGGTCCTCAGCGCCGACTCCAGACCGCGCGTTGCCAGTGAGAACGCCGACATCGCGGTCAGGCCGGCGAACAGGGGCGTGCCGAAGTCGGAGTCGGCGATCGAACCAACGACGTCGGCGACCAGCTCGAGGGACTTCAGCACCGGGCCGCCGAGAGGCGCTGCGGCCTCGACGATCTTCGCGCCGGCGACGGCGATCGATCCGAGGGTGTCGGCTACCTCGGGGCCCGTGGTGCGGACGTAGTCGACGAAGTCCTCGAAGCCCTGGGTCTGGGCAAGGCCACTGGCCCACCCGTCGAACTGTGCGGCGGAGTCCTGAAGCCAGGTTCCGAAGTCGTCGTTGAGGGGCTGGGTAGCCATCCAGAGCTCGGCCAGTCCATGTGCAACCGAGCCGAGGGTGCCTGCGATCGTCAGCAGGGTAGGCCGCGCCTCCTGCTCGGTGAAGCGGATGAAGTCGCGCCACTCCGGGCCGGCCAGGGACTCCGCGGTGTTGGCGCCGATGTCCCCGATCGCCCCGGCGACCGAGCGGACGACGCCTTCGACGCGGGGGAGGAGACGCTCGACGTCGGTGAGCGACTGTGTCCAGTCCGGGAAGATCTCCTCGGCCGCAGCGTCACGCAGGTCGCGCAGCTCGGGCACCAGATCGGAAAGCGCCATCACGAACGCACGAGCGGGCGGCGACAGCTGCTCCATGGCGGCCTGGACCTTCTCCAGGTTCGCTGTCGTGGGGTCGAGTCCGTACTCGTTCACGGCCTTCAGGGCGTCACCGACGCCCTGGAACGCGCCGACCAGCACACCGACGCCGGCCGCGGCGAAGCCCAGCTGGGAAGCGAGGCCGGTGATCGCGGGGATGGCGACAGCGGTGACGGGGACGATGGCGGGCCCGAACGCGGTAGCGGCCTGGAGGAGCACCGAGAGCCGGCCGGAGTACTGGTCGATCGTCGAGGACCCACGGACCGCGGAGGTGGAGAGGCGGTCGACGTCGTCGGAGGTTCCGCGCACCGAGGTGCTGGCCTGTACGGAGACGCCGTCGAGGCGGTCGAGTTCGCGGTTGAGCAGCGCGGTCGCGGCCGCGTGCTTGGCCATCTTGGTGTCCCATCCGTCGTCCTCGAGGGACAGGAAGACCGACTCGCGGCGTACCGACATGCTCTACCTCCCTTCGACGTCGCTGGGAGCGGACGACGTCGTCGTCGCTCCGGTGCGGGCTGCGCGCTGCCGCTGCCTCTCCTCGTGGGCCTCGACCTCGTCGGCCGTTAGCACCCGGGTGCGGGTGCGTCGGCCGTCTGCCGGGTCAGGTGCTCGTGGGTCCGGGTCGCCGCCCTGGGAGTCGCGGTGCGCCTTGTCGGCAGCGGCTTGGACTCGCCGCCACCGGTCGAGGCCAGCGCAGATCGGGCAGACCTTCGTGTCCGCGGTGACATGGATCTGGTCAGCGAGCTGCTCGTGCCAGCCGCATCCTTCACAGACGCCGGTCTCGTACTCTCCGAGCGCGAGCATCCGTGCCCGCTGGAAGTCGTCCCACTCGGGCTCGACCTGGCGGACGATGGTGTAGCCGGTCAGGGTTCCATCGGCGTCGTAGTGGTCGTGTCGCCAGCTTGGTTCCCATCCGAGGAGCCGTCGCTCGGAGATGCCGAGCTGTCGGGCGAGGACGAGCCGGGCCCGGGACGCAGGGTCGCCGACAAGTCCCTCCGCAATTTTGGGAGGTCGGTCTCCTCGTTCTCGTACAGTCCGACGACGGTCCTGGCCAGGCGCTTCATGTCGGGGCGACCAAGGACGATCGTGCTGCCCCAGTCGCCGGGCTTGAGCTCGTCGCCGTCCCAGGCGACCGCGTAGGTGCCGAGGTCCTCGATGAGGGCCTCGGAGTTGCAGTAGCCGAGGGTGATCTGCTGATCGGCCTGCCATCCGGCCTCGCCGTCGGTGACGATCTCCCCGGTCCTCGGGTTGCGCACGGGTGCCCGGCGGGCCGGGTGCAGCTGGCACCAGGTCACCCACTCGCCGTCCGGCCGCCGTGCCTCGAGCGTCAGGTCGCCCTCGAAGTCGGTCATCTCGGCCGCGATCGCCTCGATGTCGGCTTCGATCTCGCGGCGCCGCATGATCGTGCGGTCGGCGAGCCGCTGGGGCTTGGCCGGCCCATCAGGATCGCTGCTGCGCTGCGCGGCCAGGTCCTCGAGCTCGTTGACCAGGGTCTGGAGCTTCGCGACCAGGTCGGGGCGCAGCGAGACTCGTTCGACGGCGCTTCGGCGCACCACCGGCGGATTCGCGCGCAGCTCGGAGAGGGACTTGCCCATCGGGATCTCCTTCGGTGTCGGGATGCCGGGATGCGGTGGTGCTCGGGGGTCCTCGCCCGCCGGCTCCCGACGAACCGGCGGGCGAGGAGTACGCGGATCCCGCTGCGGCGTTCCTGTGGTCAGGCGACGAACGCGCCGTCGACCGGCGCGCTGATCGGCAGCAGGAACTGCTGGATCTCGAACTCGGCGAGGTCGTCGCCGTCGGAGATGACCTTGTTCTGGCGGGTCGCGCGCACCCGCCAGGCCTCGTACTTCTCGGTGGCGGCGAAGTCGTTCTCGAACGGCAGGCCCTTGCGGACCACCGCGATGAAGATCGACCCGCGGGTCAGCTTGGTCTTCGCCTTGTTGGCGTCGACCGAGCCGCTGCCCTGCGGGTCGTAGGGGTAGCGGATCTCGATCGGCCCGAACGTGGTTCGGCCCTCGGAGGGGTACAGGTCGCGGGTCCCGAGCCGCTGGGGCCGGTTGCCGGTGTTGGTGGTGATCGGGGCGGTGAAGCCCCGGAAGAAGCCGGACACGTCAAGCGTGCCGGCGGCGCCGATCTCGCTGGACAGGTCGATCGCGGTCAGATCGGCTGCCGCGTCGAGGATCGCGATCTTGATGTTGCCGAGGACCGGGGTCGCATCGGGGAACACGAACGTCATGGTGGGTTGCCTCCTAGGGCGTCGCGGCGGGTACGGATGCCGTGGGGTCCGTCAGGGGCGGGTGCGCCTGCCGGGGCGTCGGGATGGGAGCCGGGCGCGCCGGCTCAGCCGCCGTGGGCGGCGTCGTCGGCGACCAGAGCGTCGACGAGGACGGGGATCGGGCCACGGTCCGCGATCGCGGCCTCGGCGGGTCGGTCGGTGTTCCGCTTGGAGATCTCCTCCAGCAGCTGCGCGCGGGTCCAGCCGGTGTAGCGCGGGTCGACCGCGTCGCCGCCCGCCTCGGTGGCGGCGGCGAGCTGCTCCGCGGTGGCGGGCACCGCCGGGCGCAACGCCCCGTTCTCGTAGAGCGGGTCGCTCGTGAGGATGACAAGGCCCTCCTCGAGCGCGGTCTCCTCCTCGACGGTCACGACCAGGGATCCGCGCACCGCGCGGACGGGCTTCAGCATGGAGATCTCCTCGATGACGATGGGTGGGCGTCAGCGCCCGGGGCGGGTTGCTGGTTCAGAGGACGTAGGTCCAGGAGCGGAGACCGGAGAACCGGCCGTCATCGGGCCGGACAGACCTGCTGTCGTCCAGCTGCAGAGGCGTGGTCCGGCGACCGTCGACGCTGAGCCGGGTCTCCTCGAGAGCGACGGTGGCGCGGGTGAGGATCCACTCGGCTTCCGCGACGGTGCCTCCGACGCCGCGTACCGACAGCACCCACCGCGACCGGCCTGCGCCGCCGGTGAGCCGGCGCGCTGTCACCGGGTCGCGCTGGATGTCGATGAGCGCGTACATGGCTGGTGTCTCGACCACGTCCACTTCAGAGGGCGTGCCGTCGGCACCGGGCACCTCGCCGAACCGGAACACCTTCCAGGGCGCCAGCTGCTCGGACAGGGCCTGCTCGGCGTCGAGGTAGTGCTCGAGGACGTCGGTCCCGGGCGCGGTGACCATCACACGCCCCAATCGGCGAACAGCTCGTCGACGACAGCTCGGGTTCGGTCCAGGAGGACGTCGGCAGCGAAGCCGGAGGAGCGGGCGAGGTCGCGGTGCGGCGGCTGGTTGCGGGAGCCCTCCTCGAAGCTCATGTCACCCTGCTTGGCAGCGGCCAGAGGGCCGTACTCAGCGGCGAACCGGTTGGCGACCGACAACCGCACAGCGGGGAGTGCCCGGGAGGCGAAGGCCCTCGGGTAGTGGACGCCGTGAGCACCAGCGGACTTCTCGGCGTAGCGACGCGCGATCCGGTTGCCGACCTGGGCGGAGGCGTTGACCGCCTTCTGTGCGCGCTTCGGGTAGCTGCGGCCGATCTCGCGGAGGTCCTGCTCAAGGAAGCCCAGGTAGCTGCTCACGGATGCCCTCATCGCGCTACTCCTGGTCCCACTCGGCGGGGCGGGCGACCTGGGTGACGGGGATGCGGCGTGCGATCGCGCCGTCCTGGCCGATGGCTTCGCCGAGCCGCCAGACGGTGCCCACCCACTCGCCGTCCACGACCTCTACCAGGTCCCCGGATCGGAGGTCGCGCAGATCGTGGCGGAACTTGCCGACGCGCCTGGCGAGGGTTGTGGTCCCGTCGGCGATGTTGAGGGTCTCGCTGGTCGCAGCACCCCTGGACGGTCCAGCCAGACGGAACGGCTCAGCCTCGTGGACCACGGTCCAGGTGGGCAGCTCGCGGCCCGTGACGGGGTGGCGTTCCTTGCGGCCGGTGGCGCGCCGGATCCTTACCACGCTGTTCAGAGTGCGGAGCTGGAACGCGCGACCTCGGGCGAGCACGTCGGTCGGATCCATGCCGGGCGCCTCCTCAGGTGTAGCGGATCGAGCCGGAGATGCCGCCGGTGGGGGACACCGGAGTCGGCGTGAGGCGGCGGAGCTCGGCGGCCGTGAAGTAGACGTCGATCGAGGCGTCCGTTCGCTTCGCGGTCTCGGAGTAGTCATCGGTGCTGTTGGAGGTCTCGGAAAGCCCTTCAGGGTTCCGTAGGACGCGAAGAGTGGCGCTGCAGACGACGTCGATGACGTCGTCTCGGCTGAGCCGGCCGCTCTCCAGCGACGCGACGACATCGGGGATGTCGCGCTGTCGCTGGAGAGCTCGCCAGGCGACCCCGAGCCACGTCTGGGCTGCGGCGCTACCGACTCGCGGGACCACGCCGTTGAGGTCGCGAGCGGTGAGATCGGAGACCTGTGCGGGGTTGTCCACGGATCAGCTCCGGCGCGTGCGGGTCCGTGTGCGCACGGTCGCCGTGCCGCTCAGGTCGTCGACCGTGAGTAGTCCGTCGGGCGTCGGCTCGGGCGTCGGCTCGGGCGTCGGCTCGGGCGTCGGCTCGGGCGTCGGCTCGGGCGTCGGCTCGGGCGTCGGCTCGGGCGTCGGCTCGGGCTCAGCGTCGCCGGTCCAGTGACGGGCGTGGATGCGCTTCTCCAGGTCGGGAGTCGCCGCCGTGCCGGCGGGGTACACGACCCCGCCGGCGACGACGGTGCGGGAGAGCACCCGCATCAGACCAGTCCGTCCAGGATCGTGATGTCCTGGTTGTCCCGGAGCACCGGCATGCCGATCGCGGCGCCCTTGACCGAGCGCTGGACCGGGTTGTCCTGGCCGAGCGTCACGATGGTGAGGCCGGCGACCTGCTCGCGGGAGAGGACCTGCTTCTGGACCTGCTGCACGGCCTCCTGGGTGACGCCGAGCTCGGTGGAGCCGACCGGGTCCTCGTTGGAGGGCAGGAAGGTCATCGTGCCCTCCGGGTAGACCCGGGTGCGGTTGCCGGCCTCGTCGACGAGCGATCGGTCGTAGGTCACGACCGGCGGCAGGTCGCGGTTCGCGAGGTAGGCGTTGAGCTGGTCCGAGCCGACCGGGGCCTGGGGGTAGAGCTTCTGGACGGCGTCGACCATCATCGCCCGCATCTTCGCGGTGGTGAGGACGACACCGGCCGGGGCCCCCGACCCGTCGAGGTGGGTCTCGTGGGCGGCCTGGTAGTCGGCGAACACCGCGGCCGGGTCCTCGAAGTCCCAGGGCGCGTTGGCGGTGATCTTGCGGTCGGACGGGATCGCGAAGTCGACCTCGTGGATCACGCCGCCGTCGGTCTCCAGGGACACGGTGCCGGTGGAGAGGAGCTGGCCTCGCATCAGCTCGAGGGTGTTGTCGACGGTGAGCGCCACGGTCGCGGCGGCCGAGACCACCCAGTCCGTGTAGTCGACGTCGAGGCCCGCGAGCTGCTGGGCGAGGATCATCTCCTTGGTGAGGTCTTCCTCGGTGAGGTCGACGATCGGTGTGATCGCCGGGAGGTCGCCCTTCACGTCGAGGACGCCGGGGCGCCGGATGGGCACCGCGGGCGCGTCGATCGCGCGGATCGGGACCGTCTGGTCCAGCCGCTTGCGGCGGCCGAGCCGGTAGGACACGGCCATGACGTTCTTGGCCGGGAGGAACCGGGCCAGTGTGTTGCGCTCGTCGCGGATCTGACGCGCCGCGAGGATCACGGGGCGCAGGTCGGGGACGAGGTCGACGTAGTACTGCGACATGGGTCGTCGGTGTCCTCTCGGCTCAGTTGATGTACGTCAGGGCGGTGAGGTCCGCCTCGGCGTCGACGTCGTGGGTGTTGGCGGGCAGGTAGCGGCGGTCGATCTGGCTGCCGCCGTTGATCACCGCGACCAGGTGCTTCTCGCCGGGCTTGACCAGCAGGTCGTTGACCAGGTGGCCGACGGACTCACCGAGACCCGCGGGGGAGTTGACGGCGGCGCCGCCGGCGGTGGTGGTCGCGATGGTGACCGTGCCGCTGCCGCCGGTCGGGGTGGCGGTCATCTGCGCGACGTTGGTGTTGGCCAGGCCGCCGATGAACTTCACGGTGTAGGGGCCGCCGGCGGAGCCGGTCACCACGACGTTGCCGGCGCCGATGGTGGAGAGCGCCTCGAGGGCGGACTGGACCGTCGCGGCGGTCGCGGCCGCGGCGATCGCGACCGTGGTCTGGCCGGAGAACGTCAGGGTGAACGAGGTGAGACCGGAGCCGCCCTCGGTGACCGTCTGGACCTCCTCGGACAGCCCGTTGTAGGGGCCGCCGAGGTTGTCGGCCGTGGTGAGGCCGATGTGGGTGCCGGACTTGATCAGCAGGCCGGCCGCGTCGCTGGTGAAGAGGCTGCCGCTGATGGTGACGGTGCGGTAGGTGGCCTTCAGGGGGTCTCGCAGCCACCGGCGGTCGCCGGTGTCGTAGTCGGTGCGCTTGGGCGCGAAGTTGGACACGGTGTGCTCCTTCGTGTTGGTGGTGTCCGGGTGGTCCGGGTCGCGGCCTCGCGCCTACGTCCGGTGGTGCGTGTGGGGTCAGGAACCCTTGGTGGTGACGCGGAGCCCCGCGCCCTCCTGCATGCGGCGCAGGGTGGCCTGGACGCGCTGCTCGAGCGGAGCTGTCGAGCCGCCGGCGCCGAACCCGGGCTGGCCGTAGCGGCGGCCGTCGGTCTTGGCCAGGTGCGGCTTGGCCTCGATCAGCTTCTTCAGGGCGTCCTGGATCTTCGCGGGGTCCGCCTGGCCCTGGCCGTCGGTGACGGTGGTGAGGTCGATGTGCGCGGCCGCATCGGTCGGGTCGTGCAGGAGGTCCTTGGCTGCGTCGACGGTGGCGCTGCGGATCCGAGCGGCAGCCTCCTCGGCGTCGCGCTGCTCCTCGCGCTCCTGGAACGGCTTGACCGCGGCCGCGACGGCGGTGGTGACGGCGTCCTGCACGATCTTGGTGATGTCCGGCTGGTCACCCGGCTGCACAGCAGGGGCCGCGGGGGCAGCCGGCGCCGGCGCGGTCGTCGGCGGGGACTTCGGCGGGGCGGGCCGGGCCCGGGCCGCGGCGAGCTCGCGTTCGGCCTTGGTGCGGGCCTCGCGTTCGCGGACGAGTGCTCGCTGGCCGGGGTCGCCGAGTGCCGCCCACTCCTCCTCGGGGATGTCGTCGGGCCGCACCGGTTCCCGCGGGTCGACCATCCGCCAGCCGCCGAAGATCGCCCGGTGGTGGGCGAAGAGCTGGGGGAGGGTGTCGAGGGTGATGACCGTGGGCTTCTCGGGGGCGCTGCGGAACGGGTTGTGGGACATCGCGTCCTCCTGATGTGTGGCGCGCTTGCTGCGCGGCGCCGGGCGCCTTCCGCTCATCGCGAGACGGGAAGTCAGAGGATGTAGCCGTACAGCTTCAGCAGCCGCTGAGCGTCGGCCCGGGACTCGGCGAACCGGTAGATCGACTCGGGGCGCAGCCGCACCAGGCGTGTCGGGTTCTTTCGTCGCCACGCAGCGCGCTTGGTGGTGCCATCGGTGGTGGCCTTGACGCGGCGTCCGAACACCTCAGTGGTGATCGCAGCGGTGATGCCCGGCTGCGAGAGGCCGCGAGTGGCGTTGATGACCTGGCTGGTGTCGGCTCCGTCGAGGATCGCCTGCCTGTCCGCGACCGATAGGTCCCTGACTAGGCCCCCCTCGATGAGGATCATCGGGTCGACGACCAGGCCTTCCTCCAGCGCGGCGTCGAGGGAGTCGACCGGAACGTTCTGGCAGTCGCAGCCGGGATGTCGATCGAAGGCCTCGAGGTCGCGGTAGATCCGGCCGGCGAGGACGACGCACCGTTTGCAGGAGGGTGGCTGCAGGACGCGCACGTACTTCTGGGGACGCGGCCAGGTCACCATCTCCACCGAGGCGGCGGTGCGGCCGGCGTCCTGGACCTCGGCTGCGATCAGCTGTTCGACAGAGGCGAGGAACACGGCGGCGTCGTCCCACCATGCCTGAGGCAGCGGCTCGGCGGGGGCCGGGGCGACGCGGTCGATCGTGGCGATCAGCGGCTCGGCGATCGGGAACCCCAGCGAGGAGACGCCGGCGAGCGCTGCAGGGTTCGCGGTCGCGGGGCGGCCGGACCAGGCCTCCATGGTCTGGACGGCGGCCCGGGCGGCAGCGAGCTGGTAGGAGGCCCAGAGGGTGAGGATCTCGCTCCAGGACCGCCTCGCGGCGATCCGCTGGGACACCTCGCGTGCGGCCGCGCCGGCGATCGCGGCCTGGGTGGCGCGGTGGCTACGCGCCTGCTGCAGGGAGGGTTGTGCCACTGGACGGGACCAGCTTCAGGGCCGCTCGGGTGGCGGGGTCGAGGAGGCTGAACGGGTCGGTGGTCTGCGCAGCAGCGTCCGCGGCCGCGAGCTCCTTGAGGTGCTCCTGCCAGGCGGCTTCAGCGACCTCGCGCGGCCAGCCGAGGAACCGCTCGGCGGCGGTGACGACCCCGATGCCGCCGTTGACGGCCTTGTTGAATGCGTCGACCGCCTGAGCCTCCAGTCGGGTGTTCGGGTCTTCCCACACCGGCCTGACGCGGCCCTTGTGACCCTCGAGCTCGACCAGCATCTGCAGGCCGCGGCCCCAGGCGTGGTTCAGGCTGCCCTTCCGGCCGATTCGGTTGATGCGGCGCACCATCGGCGCCTCGTCGACCTTCAGGAGCTCCGAGGACATGTGGGTCTTCAGGTCGATCGCGTAGTCCGAGGACGTGACCTTGGTCTTCGCGCGGAGGTTGGAGCGGGCGTGGTTGGCCCAGGCGATGAACGTGTCGAGGGTCGCTGGCGTGAGCTGCCCGAAGCGGCCGTCCTTGTCGGTGGTGAACCAGAAGTGGTCGGCTCGAGGCTTGAATCCCATCAGCGGGCGCCCGTCTGGGCCGAGCAGGGGCTTGGTGGGGTCCTTGGGGTCCCGCAGGACGTCAACGCCGGTCCCGTAGCGGATCGGTACGGCTCCGAAGTGCCCGGCGAACACCATCAGCCCCTCGATGAGGTCGACCTGGTCGACGAGCGTCGTGATCGGCTCGATCTCGCTCATGGGGTCGCGGAGTAGTTGCGGGTGGTGGGGGAACTCGACGACCTGGACGTAGGAGACCTTCGTGTCGACGGTCTCCAGGAGCTCCCAGCGGCCGGCGGCGGACTGCCCACCTTCACCTGGTCCGATCTCGGTGCGGCCCTCCCGCACCGGGATGTCGCGGCCGGGGAGGCGCAGGAGGCCCTGCATCTTGCCGGTCCATTCGTCGGTCCACCGCTTGAAGTAGGCGTCGACGTCGTAGGGAGGTGCCTGCATGCGGTGCACGGCCGCCTGCGCGGACGACTCGATGGTGAAGATCCCGCGGGCGCCGTCCGTGGCCCTCGACACCACGCCGAATGATCGTCCTCGGAGCACGGCCTCGTGGTTGGCCATGCGGTGCATCACATCGAGCGCGTTGTCATCCCAGGCGGCGGTGAGGGCGGTGAGGGTTTTCGGGTCGTCCGAGGTCGCTCCCTCCAGGCCCAGGCGCTCGACGAGGGCATCGACCGTGATGGCCGCCGCGCCCGCCCTCGGCGCGGAGATCATGGCGTCCATCAGGCCGTCGACGCGGGCGCCGTACACGTCGCGGTACTCGGCGGCGATGAACGGCAGGACGTACTCATTGCGGTAGCGGCACTCGAAGGCCTTGGCGTACTTCTCCTGCCGCTCGATCTGCTCTTCGAGGTACTGGATCCACTCGAGCTCGGTGGGCATGCGCACCTCCCTTCGAGGGCTGGGGTTCAGACGCTGAAGACGACCGGCGGGAGGTTCATGGGCCGGTCGGTCCAGCCTGCGGCGAGAGCGTCGGCACGGGCTTCGAGGGCCAAAGCGTCGCCGACGACGACGTCGATCTTGCGGCTGGAGTTCGGGTTCTGCTTCCGGACCAGCCGCAGCCGGCCCTTCCACCAGACGTAGGCGTTGCCGTAGTGGTCGCTGGCCTCGGAGTCGAGGTCGTGGAACACCTCGCCGTTCGTGAGGTCGGTATGGAGCCGGTCGAGCGCGGCTGCCATGGCGATGTCGCGGTTCGTCGGCCAGCCGATCACTCGCGGGGTCTCCAGCACGGGATCTTCTCCGAGCTCACCTTGCAGGGTCTCGATGTCCGATCGCCACTCGTGGGGGTCGTAGTAGCCCCGGACGACCCGGTACTCCTTGTGGACCTGCCGGATGCGCTGCAGCACCTCACCGCGCGGGACCTGCCAGTCGGGGCCGGCGGTCGTGGGTCGGGGCCAGGACCCGAGCTTGAACAGGAACCCGTCGGACATCCGGCAGCCGCGCAGCACGGTCGTGTCGTTGTTGATCGAGCCGTCGAACCCCACGGTGATCGGCTCCCCGAACGTGACCTCGTCGGCGCGGCCCTGGCGCTCGTGCACGGCCTTCGAGATCCAGGCGTCCGAGCCAGCCATGGAGACGTTGAGGAAGTACCGGGCGGCCTCAGCCTCGTCGCGACACACGGTGGGGTCGTGCATGTCGGAGTAGACGTCCTCAGCGACCATCCACCCGAGCTCGGGGTCCATGGCCACGCCGTAGACGTCGCGGAGCTGGGCGAGCGTGTGCTCGCGGTCGTTGATGTCGATCCGGCCCTTGGCCTGGCGGTGGAAGACCAGCCACTCGGGTCCGAGCTCCCCGCGACGGAACCGCCGCTCGAGGACCTCCCACACCGAGTTCTCACCGACGCGACAGGCGGTGGTCGTCAGCAGGGCCCAAGGCTCGGCGTGCTTGCGCTTGCCCGTGTTGCGCAGCGCGGTCGCGTACATGTCGCGGAGCTCGTCTGTGGTGTAGAGATGGATCTCGTCGGGGACGAGGAACGTCTCCTTGCCGCCATCCTTCGACGCGGCGCCGGCGGTCGACAGGACGGCCTGCCCGCCGCCGGGCAGCGAGAGCGCGGTCGCGCGCTGGTAGTCCCTGACGCCGGTGATGCCGCCGTAGATCTCGGGGTGTGTGTCGCGGCCCCACTCGCCCATGATGTAGGCGATGTTCTGGAACGTGTTGCCGGCCTGCTTCTCCTCGGTGGCCAGGCACCGCACGAACGGCGACACCACCGGGCGGCCCACCGGTTGCCCGTTGGCGTCCCAGCCGTCGAACCGCACGGGCCCCACGCACTCGGCGACGCCGATCAGGCCTGCCTTCTCGGACTTGGCCCTCCCCTTGGGGGCTGAGAGAACGCCGCGGCGGATCTTGCGGCGCCCGGTCGCCGGGTCGAGCTCGTAGGCCCGGATGATGAAGTCCTCGATCTCCGGGTCCTTGTAGAACTCCAGAGGCTGCCCCATGACGTCGCCGGGGCCGTGGCAGGCGTACTCCTCGAGCCAGTCGACGACCTCGTAGCCCAGGGAGCAGATCTGGCCGTCGAACGTGGGCCCTGCCCACGGCATGGGCTATGACCCGGTGCTGCTGCGCTGTTCGGCGCGCTGGCGGGCTCGGTCCATCGAGGTGACCTTGCCGGTCGGAGCGCCGCCGGGCTGGCTGGGCGCCTGGGCGCCTCGCGGGCCGCGGCGTTGGGCGACCTTCCCGGTCTGCTTGTCGGGCAACCGCATCGCGGCGATGAGCTGCTTCATCGCGTTGGCCGTCTCGTTGGCCTTCGACAGCGCGCCGGCGACCTGCAGGCGGAACTCCTGGCCGTCGAGGTCGTCGGGGATGAGGGTCATCCACGCCTCCGCATCTCCGCGGAGGACGGCGTCGAGCTTGTCGAGGCGGTCCTTCATCCGGCACACCTCGAGGAGGTGGACCTTCTGGATCGCGTCGAGTTCGTGCTCGGTGGCGATCTCGCGCCAGAGGCGCTTGCCGGCCGGGCCGAGCTCGCTGGGAGTGCGGGGTGCAGCTGCCATGTGTGGTCACCTCTCGGGCATCGCGCCACTGGCGGGAGCATCGCGCTACCCGCCTGGTGATATGTCGGTGGTCGGGGCGTGGGAAAACTCAGGTCTGGGAACTGCGAGGCACCTCCCCCGCGGTCCCTCTGGCACGGGCCCCGGCGGGGTTGCCCCCACCCCTTATGCGTCTGGTGATATGTCCAGGAAGCGAGGCGGGCCGCTGGTCGCGAGGTTGCTGGCGGCGCACTGTGGCCCTCGGATGACCAACTGATTGCCGGGCTCGTGACCGAGGTGCCACTCGGATGTCGCGCCGATCATGTGCGGACGGCCTAGCTCAGCGCACCGCCAGCAGACCACCGTCTCTCCAGCATCGAGACGCCGCTGCCAGGCCCGCTTGAGCTGGTCGTAGGCGGTGTCGTACCCGCGCTGTTGTCGTGTCCCTCGCGCCCGTTCCCTGGCTCGTCGATGGGCCCGGCAACGTGCTTCCGCCTGGACTTCAGGGCAGCCAGGCTCGGCGCACACTCTCACGCCTGGTCACCGTCCCATAGCAACGGCTCGACGGGCACGCGCGGATGCAGGTACTTCGCGGCTGGAGCGAAGCCCAACGGAAACGAGGGCGGGAGGGGATCGGTGGAGGAGCAGTTCTCGACGCGGATCGGTCCGTCGATGTGGGTGATCTCGACCCAAGCGTCGAGCCAGGCGTCGTCATCGACCACGGCGCCTCCCGGTGCCTGAGTGAAGAGCGGGCAGGCTCCAGAGACACCCCAGCCCCGGAGTCCTGAGAGGCCCGGGGCTGGATTTGGATACACGTGATCCGCTGGCACAGATGTTAGAAGACGCCCCCTGCGGCGTCACGCATCCCCGTCCGACACAGCGTGTCGGGCACCCTTGCGGGCCTTGTACGCGGTGGCCAGCGGCTCGAGTTCGCTGAGTCGCCATAGAAGCTGAAGGCCCCCGGGAACCGGCGCCGGTACGCCGCCGGCGGGGAGTGCTCTGCGGGTGTGGCGCCAGCTGCGGATGACGCCGGCCGGCACGCCGAGCACCTCGGCGGCCTGGTCGGTGGTGTGGAGCCCGTCGGGCGGGTGAACCGTCACGGTCCGATTGTCCCTGCATTCTCACTCGTCGTCTCCCTTCTGGTGGCGATCGGGGACGCCGCTGGTGGAGTGGTGGACGCAGCCGCGGGGTGCGTCGTGGGGTGTGGTGTTGAGGCAGGGGCCGGGGCCGCTGGTCGACGGGCAGGAGCGGGCGCTTTGATGGCCGGCCTGGAGCCGCTCGACCTGGTTGCGGAGATCGAGCGCGGCGTCGACGGCGACGCGGCCGGTGATGCGTTGGCCGAGCGCGAGTCCGAGCGCCTGGCCGACTTCCTGGAGTCCGGCCATGACTTCGAGAGCCTCGGCCTTCCATGTCCGCGCCCGCTCGAGCTCGGCCTCAGCGGCGAGGGCTCGGTTCCGCCACTGGTCCAGCGTGGACTCGGCGTACTCGCCGCGGCCGAGGATGTCGTCCCGCTCACCCACGGTCGCCGTCCTCGGCGCCCATCACCACAGGGCGAGCCGCCTGCGCTGCTCGGAGGAACGCGCCGACCATCGGCGGTGGGAGCGGCAGCGGCCGAGGGTTGAGAGGGGCGGGGACGACCACTCGGAGCGTGTGCGGTCCGTGGGGCACCATGAGCCCCCACCCGGCCGGAAGGTCGTCGCGGACGATCGATGCGTCGGCGGCGACCAGCCACCACCCGTGGACGTAGGGCCGGAACGCGTCTGCCTTGCTGGGGTCGCGCAGCTCGGTGAGCCAGTCAGACCGGGAGACCTTGACCTCGTGGCCGTGGAACACCGGCGGGGCGATCGGGGATCGCCCGGGTCCGTAGGTGCCGTGCATGTCGGCGGCGAGGAAGTCGCAGATCCGGTGCCGGCGAGCCTCAGCCCGACCGGCACGTGTTCCGCGGTGACGTACTTCCGGCCGCGCCACTGGCCGTTCTGGATCACCTTTCCGTACCTGACGCCGAGCCGGTCAAGGAGCGTGCGTTCGGTCTCGCGGTGCTCACCCAAGGAGGTTCTCCTCGGCACCTGCTTGCCGGTCACTGGTCGGCCCTCGTCGGCTCGACCCGAATCCAGCCGGCGCCCGGCAGACCCCAGGAGGAGGCGTCCTCGGGCGCATCGTCGTGGGGAGCGTCGAGCTCGTTGTCCTGCCGTTCGCCCGACATGTGCATCAGGAACTGGCCGGGCTCACACCAGTACCAGGGCGAGGTGTCGCCGTTCGGGTAGACCGACCGATACCGGAAGCCGTCGTCCTCTAGCGACTTCGCCTGGTGGCCGCGGGAGATCACCCAGGCCATGCAGGCGGCGATCTCGTCGCGGGTGGTGCCGACGGGATGCCACTCGCGGCGCTCCCAGGTGACGGTCTCCAGACGCTCGTAGGCGACCGGGGTCTCGTTGGTGCTCACTGGTCGGATTCCGTCAGCGCGGCCTCGATGCCCTCGACGTCCTCATTGCGCCGATCCGCCTGGTCCATCACGAACTCGACGACCTCGGGCGCCTGGTGAGCCAGCATGGCGAGGACGAGGAACGCGTAGGCGCCGAAGGATTCGGCTCCCAACTGCGCGCGCTTATCAGCCACGCGATCCACTGCGGCCTTGGACTGAGCGGCGCTCATCGGCGGGCCTTGTCGCGTTCGTCGGAGCGGATGACGGCTTCCCAGCACTCGCCGCATCCGACGCCGCCGGGGCGGCCGGGGTGGTGCTTGGAGTGACCGTTGCGGGTGCAGAGGAGGGAGACCGCTTCGGCGAGGGGGTGGCTCCAGGCGAGGTGGGCGGCGGAGGCCTTGCCGGCGGCGCCGGGGCGGGCGATGCCGCCCTGCTCGCGGCCGAGCTTCGTGGCTCGGGTGAGGGAGAGGGTGCCGGCGCGGACGGCGGCCTGTTGGGGTGGGGTGAGGGAGAGCAGCGCGAGGCGGGCGGAGATGTAGGGCTGGGACTTGGAGACGCGTGCGGCGAGGTCGGCGTCGGTGGCGTTGTCGAGGCGCTTGAGGCGTGCGAGAGCGCGGGCTTCCTCGATGGGGTCGAGGCCGAGGCGTTGGCCGTTCTCCATGATCATCGCGGCGAGGACGTCGTCGGGGTCCATGTCGGCGCGGATGATGCAGGGGATCCGGGTGAGGCCGGCGAGGCGTGCGGCGGCGTGGCGGCGGTGGCCCATGACGAGGACCAGGTGGCCGTCGTGACGGCGGGCGACGACGGGTTGGAGTACTCCCTGGTCGGCGATCGAGCGGGCGAGCTCGGTGAGGTCGCCGAGCTCGTCGCGGACGTTGTCGGGGTCGGGGTGGAGTTCGTCGAGGAGGACGTCGACGAGCTGCTGATCGGTGGTGGTCGGGGTGGCGTTCGGGGTGGCGTTCGGGGTGGCGGCGAGGGGTGCGAGCTCGTTGGCGCGGTCGGGGTCGAGGCCGCGTTCGAGGATCTCGGCGGCCCTGCGCATGGACTCGATGCGGGGCCAGCCGTGGGCCTGGACGATCTCCTTGACCTGCTCGATGGTCAGGCGGCGGTTGGCGGCGATGGTGGGCAGCGCGAGTGGGCGTGCGTTCTGGGCGATCGCTGCGCGGAGCACGTCGGCCTTCTGCTGCCGGGTCAGCGCGGTGGTGGTGGTCATGGGCGGGTTCCTGTCGGGCGTGAGGGTGGTGCTCGGGGTCAGTGGCCGGCGGTGTCGGGGCCGGTCGTGGTGTCGGTGATGGG
>NZ_BAAAZH010000017.1:0-53200 GCF_039536805.1 Nocardioides fonticola
GCGTCAACCCCGCCGAGACCAGCTGCACCTCCTGCGCGGCCTTGGCCACCGTGATCGTCTGCGTCGCGGTCTTCGCCGCCGCGTAGCCGTCGCCACCCGCCTGGTTCGCACTGATCACACACGACCCCGCATGCGCGAACGTCACCCGCGACCCCGAGATCGTGCACACCCCCGCCGGCGAGCCGCCCACCGAGAACACCACCGGATTACCAGAGCCACCGCCCGTCGCCGACACGTCGTACGTCGACCCCAACCCAGGCGACGACGGCGCCGTGGAGGTGAACGACACCGCCTGCGCCGTCAACGACTGATACGTGAGGACGATCCGACCGTCGCCCACCTGCACACCGGCCGCACCCGACACGTTCTGCACCGAGGGAGCCGCATAACCGGAGCCGCCGCCTCCGCCGCCCGCGTACGGCCCACCGTCCACGCCCACCGAGATGACCGCGTTGGAGCCACCTCCCCCGCCGCCCGCGCGGTAGCCGCCTCCGCCTCCGCCGCCGCCCCTGCTGGAGGTGGTCGCGCAGGGCTGCGGGGAGCAGGGCAGATCACCGTCTCCCCCTCGACCCCCGGTCGGCACGGACAACCCTCCTCCCAGGACGACGCTGCCGGACCCCGCGGTGGCGCCAGCGGCTCCTGCGGCGCCGTGCGAAGTCGCGGTCGCGGCGCCTCCCCCGGGGCGGTAACCCGATCCGCCGGGGGTGGCGGGCGCATCGCCACCCGCGCCACCTCCTGCTCCGCCGGTCACCGGGTAGTAGCTGAATCCTCCTGGGCGTCCCGCGCCTCCGCTCCCTCCGGCAACCAGCATGAGCGTGTCGCCGACTGCGAGAAAGCTTCCGCCGCTGCCGGAGGACGAGGCCGTCAGGACGCCTGACCCGCCTGACCCGCCCCCACCGAACCCGCCGGCACCACCGACCAGCACCGTGACGGTCTGCCCCGGCGATACCGGCACCGTCCCACTGCTCCGCCCGCCGCCACCGCCCGTGTTCACCGCGAAGGGCCCGTTGTACACGACGGATGCCGTCCCGGCTCCCAGAACAACGGCATCGACCGAGGTGACCCTCGCCGGCACCGTCCAGGTTTCGACCGCACCGGTGTAACCGAAGGTCACCGTGCACTGACCGTTCGCGTCGCACACCGGCGTCGGTGCTGCCGACGCCGGCTGGGCGCTCGCCCCGACCAGGACGACGGCCAGGCCCGAGGAGGTCAGGGCAGCGGAGAGGAGGGTGCCGAGCAGGGAACGCGTACGAGGCATGGGGAGCTCCGGGAGGAGTGAGGGGAGGGGAGTGAGGGGTACGACCGGCCCCGATGCCGTTTCGCACGATAGGCCCGCGACGGGGCCGGTGAACAGGATTTCGGCGGAGTCGTGAAACACCGATTCCGGACGCCGACGCGGCCGCCGTCCGCTCGGGACATTTGGCGTCACCGACAGCGATCCACCCGGAGCGTTGTGGAGCCCCACATAGAGCGCGTTATGTGGCGTGTGCCACAGTGCCCGGAGGTCGTGGTGCTCCTGTGCGGGGAGCGGCGCGGCGCCATGGGGAACCGATCAGGAGATTGCGATGACGACACCGACCGTCGAGTCCGCTGCACAGGAGCAGGAGCCGGGAGGTGTGCCCCGCCGCCGCTTCATCGGCTACGTGCTGGCCGGCACCACGCTCGCCGTGGCCGCCGACCTCAGCCTCGGGGAGTCGCGGGCACTCGCCGCGATCCCGTCGGGCCCGCAGATCGCCGACGCCTACGACCTCGAGGACCTCCAGACCGACGCGGCGCTGCCGACGGCGCAGCTGATCTCCATCACGATCACCAAGAAGGGGATCGCGGAGTTCGAGTTCCCGCGCGCCGAGGTGGGCCAGGGCATCATCACCTCGACGACGATGATCATCGCCGAGGAGCTCGACCTCCCGATGCGGCGTGTCAAGGTCACCCTCGCCCCGGCCCGCCCCGAGCTGCTGCTCAACCAGCTCACCGGCGGCTCGAACACCACGTTCTCCACCTACACGCCCATCCGCGTGGCCGCCGCGATCGCCCGCCAGCAGTTGCTGGAGGCCGCGGCGATCGAGTTCGGCACCACGGCCGACCGCCTCGTCACCGTCGCCGGCGTCGTCCGCGACCCGCTGACCGGCCAGAGCCGCAGCTACGGCGACCTCGCCGTCGGCGCGGCCAGCCAGGTCGTGAAGGCCGTCGAGGTCGCGCTGCGCCCGGAGAAGAAGTTCAAGGTCATCGGCAAGCCGCACAGCCGTCTCGACGCCGAGGACGCCGTCACCGGCAAGAAGCGGTTCACCACCGACCTCCAGGTGCCCGGCGCCCTGCCGACGATGGTGTGCCGCGCGCCCCAGCACCAGGGCACGCCGAAGAAGCTGCGCAACAAGGCGAAGATCCTCAAGATGCCCGGCGTCACCCACGTCGCCCAGGTGCCCACCGGTATCGCCGTGAGGGCCAAGACGTTCGGGCAGTGCATCGACGCCGTCCGCGCGATGGACGTCGAGTGGAACGCCGGTCCGGCCGACGGCGAGTCCGACAAGACGGTGCTGGCGAAGCTGCGCGCCGCGGAGTTCCCGCTCGCCGTGCCGGCCACCCCGCTGACCCAGACCGTCGACGTCGACGTCGCGTTCGCGTTCCGCTCCAGCGCCGCGCTGGAGACCTACAGCGCGATCGCCGACGTGCGTGCCGACTCCGCGGAGATCTGGGCCGGTCTCAAGGTGCCGATCCTCGCCCAGCAGAACATCGCCCAGATGGCCGGCCTCCAGCAGGACCAGGTCAAGGTGCACGTCATCACCAGCGGCGGCTCGTTCGGCCACAAGCTCTTCAGCGACCACGCGCTCGAGGCCGCGACCATCTCCAAGGCGATGGGCGTGCCGGTCAAGCTCATGTGGCACCGCGCCGACGAGCCGCGCCAGGGTCGTCTGCACCCGATGGCGACGTCCCGGGTGCGCGCCTCGATCCTGGCCGGTCAGGTCATCAGCTTCGAGCAGCGCCACACCAGCGTGGTCACCGACTTCAGCCACGGTCTCGGCGAGATCCTCACCTCAACCGCCGACTCGCTGCCGACCGGTCTGGGCGGCTACGGCTTCTCCCAGTCGATCTTCCTGCTGACCCAGCAGCTGCCCTACAACTTCGGCGTCGTCACGCAGCTGCTCAACGAGACCGACTCGAACTACCGCACCGGCTCGATGCGCAACATCTACTCCCCCGACGTCGCCGTGGCCGCCGAGCTGGCGATCGACCAGATCGCCGAGAAGCTGAAGGTCGACCCCGTCCAGTTCCGGCTCGACCACCTCAAGGACGAGCGGGTCAAGAAGGTGCTCCAGACCGTCGCCAAGAAGGGCCGCTGGGGCCGCAAGCTGCCGAAGGGCATGGCACAGGGCATCGCGGTGCACAAGGAGTACAAGGGCTGCAGCGCGGTGCTCGTCGAGATCGACTGCCGACCGCAGACCGTGAAGCGCGATCTCGGCCCCGAGACCGTCACCGGCCCCCGCGTCACCAAGGCGCACATCGCCATCGACCCCGGCCTGGTCATCAACCCGCGGGGCCTGGAGGCCCAGATGCAGGGCGGCTTCATGGACGGCCTCGCCCTCACCCTCACCAGCAGCTGCCACCTGCGCGACGGCAAGTTCCTCGAGGCCAGCTGGGACAACTACTTCTACACCCGCCAGTGGAACGTGCCGCCGGAGGTCAAGGTGCACATCGTCGACTCCGGCAGCTCCACGCCCGGTGGCGCCGGCGAGGCGGCGGTGGGCACCACGGCGGCCGCGGTCGCCTGCGCCTACGCCCGGGCCACCGGCTCGATCCCGGAGATGTTCCCCATCAACCACGACCACATCTCCTTCAAGCCCAAGACCTTCATCCCCCCGATCCCGCAGTCGCCGACCAACGGCCTCAAGACCGCGCGCTGAGCAGGAGAACGACATGCCCAAGCAGACATTCATCCTCAACGGCGAGAAGGTCACCATCGACGTCGAGGACGACGTCCGACTCCTGTGGGTCCTGCGCGACCTGCTCGGCGTCACCGGCCCCAAGTACGGCTGCGGCATCAACGTGTGCAAGGCCTGCACGAGCCACATCAACGGCAAGGCGTTCAACCCGTGCGCGACCCCGGTCGGCGACTTGAAGGCCGACGACGAGGTCACCACCATCGAGGGCCTCGCCGACACCGCGCCCGGCCCCGGGCTGCACCCGATGCAGAAGGCGTGGATCGACCGCGACGTCGCCCAGTGCGGCTACTGCCAGCCCGGGCAGATCATGGAGGCCGTGGCGCTGGTGCGGCGCCTGAAGAAGGAGGGTCGCGCCCTGCGCGACTCCGACTTCGACACGATCCGCAACATCTGCCGGTGCGGCACCTACACCCGCATCCGCGAGGCGATCGAGCAGGGCGCGAAGAACATGTGAGTCCGGCTCACTGAACGACACGAGGCCCGACCCCGGCATCCCGGGGTCGGGCCTCGTCGTGTTCGCGGGCGGTGGGCGCCGGCGGTCAGCGCAGCAGACCGCCGCCCAGTCCGGCACCGAGGCCGCCACCGACCAGACCGGTGAGGACGCCGTCGACGGCGTCGGTCACGGTGTCGACCAGGCTGACGACCGGCTGGGTCACCGGCTCGGTGGCACCGCCCGTGGCGGAGTCGACGGCGTCGGTCACGGTGACGACGATCGGGTCGACCAGCGCGGAGACCGGACCCTCGCCGGTGGAACCGCCGCCGTCGCCGCCACCGTTCGAGCCGCCGCCGTTCGAGCCACCACCGTTCGAGCCGCCGCCGCTGGAGCCGCCGTCGCCGTCCGCGGGACCGTTCTGGTCACCCGAGCCCTTGCCGCCGGTGCGCGGCGGGCGGGCCTCGATGACGGCGCCGGAGACGACGGTGGAGACCACCGGCGCGGTGGTCGGCTCATCATCGTCGAAGGTCAGGCCGTCGAACGGGTTGTCACCGTCGTCGGTCGGGGCGGCCGTGTCGTCGGGTGCGGGGGCGGTCGGCGCCGCGGCGGGCGAGTCCTTCTCGTCGTCGGGGAGCTCGGCCACGATCGCGGCCGCACCGGCGAGCAGCGTGACCGCAGCCAGCACCAGCAGACCCTTGCGGCGCCGGGGCGGCGGGGTGGCACCGACGACGGTGACGGACGGTCCGGCAGCCTCCGCGCCCGCGGCACCCGCGGCGACGGCTCCCGCGGCGACGGCAGCACCACCGCCCTCAGCGGCCGCCTCGCCCCCGGCCTCGGCGCCGGACTCGGCGCCGGCAGCGGCCGCGGCTGCCGCGGCTGCGGCGGCGCCCTCCTCGTCGCCGACCTGCGCGAGGTAGGCCGCGGCGTCGAAGGCGCCGTCGTTCTTCTTCTTGCCGAACATCGGTACTCCTGGGGGAAAGGGGGAGGCGGGGACGGTTACCCGTCGGGGCATTCAGTGCCCATGCTGGCGCAGATCGACCCCGGCGCGCCGGGGTTCTCGCGCGTTGGTGCTGTGACCGCTCTCTCCCGGGCCCGCGACCCGCCATGATGCGCCCATGACGTCCCGCTCCGGCAGCACCTCGACCGACCTGCGCCGCGCCCGCCTCGCCGGCCTCGCCTACGTGGCTCTCGCCGGTCTCGACACCGCGCTCGCCGGCTCCGCATCCGCCTCCCGGCGGCGCGCCCGCGTCCTGGTCAAGCCGCTGCTCATGCCGGCCCTGGCCGCCTCGTTCGCGGCGGCCACGCACGGACGCGCCGACACCCCCGCCCGGCGGGCGACGCTGGCCGCCCATGGCCTGAGCTGGGCGGGCGACGTCGCCCTGCTCGAGCCGGGCGAGACCCGCTTCCTGGCGGGCGTCGGCGGGTTCCTGGGCGCCCACCTGGCCTACCTGCGGGTCTTCGGCGAGCACGGTCGGCCGCTGGGCGATCCGGCCGGACGCCGTGGCCCCCTGGCCGCCGCCGCACTGTGGTCGGTGGCCGCGCCCGTGATGGCGCGCGGCGCCGGCCGCACCGCGCCCGCACTGCGGCTGCCGGTCATGGGCTACATCGGCGTCCTGCTGGCGATGGGGGCCGCCAGCACCCGTCTCGCGGACGACGTCGACCCCCGCGCCGCGGCCACGATCCGGGCCGGCGCGGCGCTCTTCCTGACCTCCGACACCGTCATCGGCACCCGCGAGTTCCTGCTCACCGATCCGGGCCCCCGATCGGACGCCGTCGTGATGGCCACCTACACCGCGGGCCAGGGCCTCATCGCCCTCGGCATCGCGCGGATGCTGGAGAAGCATCGGTGATGGGTTAGCCTGCTGATGCAGGATCGATCCGTTCCGCCCGGTCCTCAGGCGTGTTGCAGCCCCCACGGTTCCACGTCGACACCGATGTCTCTCGGCGGGATCGCCTGAACAGATCGAGAACCCATGTCTGCGCCTACCTTCCGTGATGCCGGCGTGCCCGCATCCCTCGTCCGCGTGCTCGCCGATCGCGGCATCACCACGCCCAGCCCCATCCAGGCCGCCACGCTGCCCGACTCCCTTGCCGGCCGCGACCTGCTCGGCCGCGGTCGCACCGGCTCGGGCAAGACCTACGCCTTCCTGCTGCCGCTGGTGGCCCGCCTCGAGGCGTCCGGACGCCGTCCGGCCGCGAAGCGTCCGCGCGCGGTGATCCTGGCCCCCACCCGCGAGCTGGTCACCCAGATCGAGGAGTCCCTCGCCCCGCTGGCCGGCGCCACGGGCCTGAAGGTCCGCACGGTCTTCGGCGGCGTCGGTCAGACCCCGCAGGTCAAGGCGCTCGCTGCTGGCGTCGATATCGTCATCGCCTGCCCGGGCCGCCTCGAGGACCTCATGAAGCAGGGCGCCTGCGTGCTCGACCGGGTCGAGATCACCGTGCTCGACGAGGCCGACCACATGGCCGACCTCGGCTTCCTGCCCGGCGTGCGCCGCATCCTGGACGCCACTCCTGCCGACGCGCAGCGGATGTTCTTCTCCGCCACCCTCGACAACGCCGTCGGCGTGCTGGTGAAGCGGTTCATGACGAACCCGGTCACCCACGAGGCCGACCCGGCCACCTCGCCGGTCGCCACCATGGACCACCACGTGCTGCGCCTCCAGCGCGAGCACAAGCTCCCGGTGCTCGTCGACCTCGCCAGCGCGCCGGGCCGCACGGTCATCTTCACCCGCACCAAGCACGGCGCGAAGGCGCTGAGCCGCAAGCTCAACGAGAACGGCGTGCCGACCGTCGAGCTGCACGGCAACCTCGCCCAGAACGCCCGCACCCGCAACATGGACGCCTTCCACTCCGGCAAGGCGACGACGCTGGTGGCCACCGACATCGCCGCCCGCGGCATCCACGTCGACGACGTCACCCTCGTGGTGCACGCCGACCCGCCGGCCGAGCACAAGGCCTACCTGCACCGCTCGGGCCGTACCGCCCGCGCGGGATCGGCCGGTCTGGTCATCACGCTGATGACCCCCGACCAGGTCGGCGACGTCCGCGCCCTCACCCGGGCCGCCGGCATCAAGCCGACCACCACGAGCCTCGCCGGCCCGCAGGACGCCGTCCTCGCCGAGCTGGTGCCCGGCGAGCGGGTGCGGCGCACGGTCGAGGAGCTCCGCGTCGCGGTCGCGCCGGCCCGACCGGAGACCTCCGGCGGCACCGGTCGTGGCGGCAACGGCGGCGGCGCCGGCAACGGCGGGAGCCGTCGTCGGCGCAGCGGCCGCGGACGCGGCACCGGCTCGGCTGCAGGCTCGGCTGCGGGCTCGGCCGCGGGCTCTGCTGCGGGCTCCGGCGGCCAGCGCACCGGCGGCCAGGGGTCGGGCGGCCAGGGGTCGGGCGGCACGGGTGGTCAGCGCTCGGGTGGTCAGCGCTCGGGCGGCCAGCGCTCGGCCCAGGGCGGCGCGCGGACGACGTCCGGCAGCTCCTCCTCGCACAGCGCCGCGTCCTTCAGCGGCGGCGGGCGACGCCGAGGTCGCTGACCGCGATCGGAGCGGCCGAGCGTGCCGGAGGCGGCTCCGAGGCGGCTCGCACGCTGCGCACAGGGTTCGCACAGGCTCCCTGGACACGGTGGGTCCCGACCACGACGGACCACTCCCCAGGAGCGCCACGATGACCACCATCCCCGATCCCGACCAGACCCCCGAGGGCCCCGCCTACGAGGGGCGTCTGCTCGCCCGTCCCGCGGACGAGGTGGTCGACCAGGGCGTCGGCTTCGACCTCGGCACCCTGGCCAGCCGCCGCAACGTGCTCGCCTTCCTCGGCCTGGGCGTCGGCTCCCTCGCCCTCGCGGCCTGCGGCGGCGACTCCAGCGGCAGCACCACCGTCAGCACCGGGACGGCGTCCACCGGCACGGCCACGACCGCGACCGGCGAGATCCCGCAGGAGACCAACGGCCCCTACCCGGCCGACGGCACCAACGGCCAGAACGTGCTCTCCGACTCCGGCATCGTGCGCCGCGACATCACCGCGAGCCTGGACGGCGGGACGGTCGCCGAGGGCGTGCCGCTGGAGTTCACCTTCACCCTCACCGACGGCGAGAAGCCCTTCGAGGGCGCGGCCGTCTACATCTGGCAGTGCAACGCCACGGGCGGCTACTCGATGTACACCGCGGGCCTGGAGAACGAGACCTACCTGCGCGGCGTGCAGGTGGCCGACGCCGACGGCACGGTCACCTTCACCACCATCGTGCCCGGCTGCTACCTCGGCCGCTGGACCCACATCCACTTCGAGGTCTATCCCGACGTCGACTCGGCCACCAACGCCGAGAACGCCATCGCCACCTCGCAGGTCGCGTTCCCGGAGAAGATGCTCGACGCGGTCTACGCCCTCGACACCTACACCGGCTCGGCCGACAACCTGGCCCAGATCACGCTGGCCACCGACAACGTCTTCAGCGACGGCTACGACCTCCAGATGGGCACCTTCACCGGCAGCCCGACGAAGGGCTACCGGGGGTCGCTGGCGGTGGCCATCGACACCTCCACCTCGCCGTCGGTGCCCGCTGCGGGCGGCGCGAGCCGCGACCGGCAGCCGGGCGGGACTCCCCCGTCGGGCGGCCCCGGTGGCCCCGGTGGCACCCCGCCCAGCGGCGCCCCGACCGGCACCCCGCCGAGCGGCGCCCCGACCACCTCGTCCTGAGTACGGGCCCCGGGGTCGCCCCGGGAATCACCCGGCGTCGAGCTGCAGCCGCTGCGCCTCGGCCGCCAGGAACAGATGGACGACGTCGAGGGGTCGCTTGAGATCGCGTCCGACCAGCGAGGTCAGCTTCGTGAGCCGGTAGCGCACGGTGTTGGGGTGGCAGTGCAGGAGCCGCCCGGCACCCTCGGCCGACCCCTCGGCGTCCAGCCAGGCGCGGAAGGTCTCGAGCAGGCGCTCGACCTCGCCGTCCGGCAGCTCGCCGAGCGCCCCGAGGACGTCGCGGCGCAGGTCGTCGGCCAGCACCGGCGATCCGAGCAGCAGCCCCGGCACGCGGGCGTCGTCGAAATGGGTGAGCGCACCGGCGCCGGGCACCGAGGCCTCCCGCGCGAGCCGCGCCTGCGCGACCGCGGCGGGGGTCTCGGTGAGACCGGTGTAGACCCGGCTGACCCCGATCCGCCCCAGCGTCAGCGAGGCGAGGTGCGCGGCCAGCCGGTCGAGGCGGTAGGTGGGCGTGAGCATGGCGAGCCCGATCTCGACGTCGACCTCCGAGCGCCAGGCCGACCGCACGCCCAGGGCCGCCAGCGTCTTCTCCACCGACGGCGCGCTGCCGCTCACCTCGGGACCCTCGGCCACCTGCACGCCGCGCGGCCCCTGCTCCTCGCCCCCCTCGGACTCGGCGGACTCGGCCGACTCGGCCGGCTCGCAGACGATGACGACGAACTGGCCGGTGGCCGGCAGCCGCAGCACATCGGCCATCTCGGCCAGCGTGCGGCCCTGCGGCGCGATGCCGCTGAAGATCGCCGCGAGAGCGGCTTCGCGCAGTCGCGCATCGCGCAGCAGCTGCTCGGTCTCGACGTCGCGGTAGGCGGCGGCGAGCTCCTGGGAGTAGACGTCGAGCGCGGTCCACAGCTTCTGCGCGGAGGCGAGCAGGGCCCGTGACGCCTCCGGGTCGGGGCTGCACAGCTCGACGAGGTCGCTCCAGATCGTGATCACGCCGAGCCGGTAGGCGTGCAGCACCGGCGGCAGCGGGACGCCCTGCCCCGCCCGGGTGCGGCCGGTGCGACGGGGCGCCGCGACCGACGCCGTCTCCTCCATCATCAGCGACTGGAGCAGGCCCACCAGGTTGGGGCGCACGGACTCGATGAGCTGCTCCCAGGTGACGGTGGTCAGGTAGATCGGCTCGGCCTCGCGGATCTGATGGGAGACCCGTTCGGTGAGCCCGTCGATGTCCTCGAGGATCCGCTCGCAGGCGGCGACGACGACAGGGGCGGTGACCATCGGCCGACCGGGAGCACGGACGGCGGTTGTTCTCACGAACAAAGATTCCCACACGATGTGATCGCGGTCACCATGGTCCCCACCGGGTGGACGACGCGAAGGTAGGGCCACGTTGTGGTGCAGGTCACCCCGCCCGCACCACGATCCCGCACCGGCCTCCGGGCCGACCCTCCCCTGCCTCACTCACCCCCCTTCACCCCCAGGACGCCGACGCCTGCCGTCGTCGTCCGGTCGGAGCGTCCCCTGTGAACCTCGCCGAGCACCTCGACCGGGCAGCGCTGCTGCACGGGCCGCGGCCTGCGCTCCGCGACGGCGCGACGCTGCTCGACCACCGCGCGCTGGCCGATCGGTCGGTGCGGGCGTCGGTCGTGCTGAGCGGGGCGGGGGTGGGCGTGGGCGACCGGGTGGCCCTGGTGCTGCCCCACACCGCCGACTTCGCGATCTGGTACTTCGCGGTGCTGCGGCTCGGTGCGGTCGCGGTCGCGCTCGATCCGGCCGCCCCGGAGACCGTGCAGCACCGCCAGATCCGCCAGGTCGACGCCGCCCTCGTCGTCGCCTGGGCACCCGCGCCGACCCTGGCCCTGCCGGGCCATCCGGTGCTCGACGCAGACCGGGTCGATCTCGCGTCGGCGTCCGGTGACCCCGACGCTCCTGTGCCGGTCGGGCAGGTCGGGCCGGTCGGGCCGGTCGGGCCGGTTCCGCGCGATGCCGACGACCTGGCCGTCCTCGTCTATACCTCCGGCACGACCGCGCCGCCCAAGCCCGCGGCGCTCACCCACGGCAACCTCGTGCACGACGCGCACCAGGTGGCCGTCGAGGTGCTGGAGCTGACCCAGGACGACGTGCTGCTCGGCCTGCTGCCCTTCCACGGCGCCTTCGGTCAGACCTGCGTGCTCAACGCGGCCCTCCTCGCCGGCGCCTCGATCGCCCTGGCGCCGCGCGAGGAGCCGGCCCGAGCCGTCGACGTGCTGGTGCGCGAGGGCGCGACGGTGCTCCTCGGCGTCCCCTCGATGATGCAGGCCCTGCTCGCGGCCGCCGGGCCCGACGACCTGGCCGCCGCCCGCGTGCGGGTGTGCCTGTGCGGCGGGGCGGCGCTGCCGCTGGGGCTGCTGCTCGACCTCGAGCGGCGGCTCGGCTGCGTCGTCCTCGAGGGCTACGGGCTCTCCGAGGCGGCACCGGTGGTGGCCGCCAACCGCATCGACCGGCGCCGGCTGGGCTCGGTCGGGCTCCCGCTGGACGGCGTCGAGGTGCGCGTCGCGCCGTCCGCGACCGACGGGACCGGGCCCGACGCCGTCGGGGAGCTGCTGGTGAGCGGGCGCACCGTGATGGCCGGCTACTGGGGTCCGCACGGCGTCGAGACCGACACGCTGGCCGACGGCTGGCTGCACACCGGCGACCTGGGGCACCGCGACGCCGACGGCTTCCTGCACGTGCTCGACCGCGCCACCGAGGTGATGTGGCGCGGCGGCCACGCGGTCTACCCGCGGGCGATCGAGCAGGTGCTCTACGACCACCCCGGCGTCCGCGAGGCGGCGGTGGTGGAGGTGCCGGTCGAGCGAGCGGGCGGCGGCGAACCCGACCTGGTCGCCTTCGTCGTCCTCGAGCCCGGGTCGGCGGCCGACCCGGCGCGGCCCGGCGACCTCCTGCGCGACCTCGCCCGGCAGCTCGGCCGGCTGCCCGCCCACGCCCGCCCGGCGCGCGTGGAGATCACGGCCGCACTCCCCAAGACCCGCACCGGGAAGATCCTCAAGCGCGCGTTGCGAACGGCGGTACAGGCATGAGCAGACCCATCCTCGAGGTCCGCGGACTCGCGGTCACCTACGGCGGAGCGGTGGAGGCGCTCCGCGGCATCGACCTCACGGTCGAGCGCGGCCACGTCGTCGCGCTGCTCGGCAGCAACGGCGCCGGCAAGACGACGCTGCTGCGGGCGCTGTCGGGCACGTTGCGGCTGCACCGCGCCCGGGTCGATGCCGGCACGATCACCTACGACGGCACCGACATCACCCGCGCCGAGACCGCGCGCACGGTGGCCGCGGGTCTGGTGCAGGTGCCCGAGGGACGCCGCATCTTCACCCGACTGACCGTCGAGGAGAACCTCCGCGCCGGCGGCCTGGGCACCCGCGACCGCGCCGCCCGCGAGGCCGCGCACGCCCGCGTGCTCGAGCTCTTCCCCGTGCTGGCCCAGCGACGGCACCAGCGCGCCGGCCTGCTCTCCGGCGGTGAGCAGCAGATGCTCGCCATCGGCCGCGGCCTGATGGCCGGGCCGCAGCTGCTGCTGCTCGACGAGCCGTCCCTCGGTCTGGCGCCGCGGGTCATCGGCCAGATCGGCGAGGTGGTGCGCGAGATCCACGCCCAGGGCACCTCGGTGCTGCTGGTGGAGCAGAACGCGGCGATGGCGCTCGGCGTGGCCGACGAGGCGTTCGTCCTCGACGTCGGGCGGGTCTCCCTCGCCGGGCCGGCCGCCGAGCTGGCGCAGAGCGACGCCGTCCAGCGGCTCTACCTGGGCCACGGCTCCGAGCACGGAGCCGGTGCTCCGGACGCCGCCGAGCCCGCCCGTCCGCGCCGCACCCTCTCGCGGTGGACCGCATGAGCGCCCCGGCCGCGGCCCCCGCAGGCGTCGCCCTGCGTCCCGACCTCACCGACCTCGAGGTGCAGGGGGTGACCGTGCGGTTCGGCGCGCTGACCGCACTCGACGACGTCTCCTTCACCGTCGCCCGGGGCGCGATCCACGCCGTCATCGGCCCCAACGGCGCCGGGAAGTCGACGATGTTCAACGTGCTCTCCGGGGTCTACCAGGTGAGCGCCGGCACCGTGCGGTTCGCCCGCCACGACCTCACCGAGCTGGCACCGCACCGCATCGCCGAGCTCGGCATCGCGCGGGCCTTCCAGAACATCGCGCTCTCGGGTCGCCAGACGGTGCTCGACAACCTCCTGCTGGGCCGGCACCGGCTCATGCGCACCGGCTTCCTGGCCGCCGGCCTGCGGACGCCGTCCGCGCGACGCGAGGAGGAGCGCCACCTCGAGCGGGTGCGCGAGATCGCGGAGTTCATCGAGCTGGGCGACAAGCTGCACCTGCCGGTCGGGGGCCTCTCCTACGGCGACCAGAAGCGGGTCGAGGTCGGGCGTGCGCTCGCCACCGAGCCGCGCGTCCTGCTGCTCGACGAGCCGGTGGCCGGCATGAACGCCGAGGAGACGCGGCGCATGGGGATCTCGATCCGGGAGATCCGCGACGCGCTCGGCATCAGCGTCGTGCTCGTCGAGCACGACATGGGGATGGTCATGGGCCTCGCCGACCGGGTCACGGTGCTCGACTTCGGCCGCCGCATCGCCGACGGCACGCCCGCCGAGGTGCAGGCCGACCCCGAGGTGATCCGCGCCTATCTGGGCACGGGCGCCGACGAGCCGATCGAGCTCGACAAGCACGACGAGAAGAAGACGGAGGTGCGGGGATGACCCAGTTCCTGTCGCTGCTGGTCAACGGGCTCTCGCTCGGCGCGATCTACGCGCTGATCGCGCTCGGGTTCGTGATCATCTTCAAGGCCAGCGAGGTCGTGACCTTCATGCAGGGCTCGCTGCTGCTGCTGGGCGCCTACCTCATCGCGCGCCTGCACGACTCCATCGGCTTCTGGCCGGCCGTGATCGTCGGCCTGCTCGGCACCGCGGCGGCGTCGGTCGCCATGGAGCGGCTGGTCATCAGCCGCCTGCGCGGCGCCCCGACCATCAGCCTGGCCATCGTCACCATCGGCGCCGACCTCATCCTGCTCACCGAGCTCACCCGGCGCATCGGCTCGGACATCCTCAGCGCCGGCCACCCGTGGGGCGGCGACTCGATCCGCTTCGGCGGCGTCGGCATCCCGACCAACCGGGTGCTGGCGATCCTCGTCGCCGGCATCCTCATCGGGGCCTTCTTCGCGGCCTTCAAGTACTCCTCCTGGGGCGTCGCGATGCGCGCCGCGGCCGAGGACGGCGAGGCGGCCGCGCTCATGGGCATCCGCCTCGGTCGGGTCTCGATGACGGCCTGGGCGATCGCCGGCGTCCTCGCCGCGACCGCCGGCCTGTTCGCCATCGGCTCCCCCACCCCGGGCGCCACACCGGCGGTCTCGCTGGTGGCGCTCAGCGCCATCCCGGCAGCGATCCTCGGCGGCCTGGACTCCACCGGCGGCGCCCTGGTCGGCGGCCTCATCATCGGCGTCGCCGAGACGATGGCCGCGGGCTACCAGGACGACCTCCTCTTCCTCGGACGCGGCTTCGGCAGCGTCGTCCCCTACGTCGTGATGGTCGCGGTGCTCCTCGTGCGACCCTCCGGCCTCTTCGGTACCAGGGATGTGACCCGTGTCTGACGCCGTCGCCACCGCCGACCCCGCCGACCCCGCCGGCCCCGCCGGCCCCGCCACCTCAGCGCCGCCGATCGACCCGCCTGCCACCGCGCGAGGACGCCGTCCTGCCGTGCTGCGCCTGCTCGGGGGTGCCGCGGGCACCGTCGTGCTGCTCGCGCTGCCGCTCTACGTCGACTCCTTCTGGCTCGACACCGGCTTCGCGATCTTCGCCGCCGTCATCGGCGCCGTGGGACTGACGATGCTGGTCGGCACGACCGGACAGCTGTCGCTGGCGCACGCCTTCTTCCTCGCCGTCGGCGCCCTCACCTACACCTACGTGTCGGGGTCGCCGGGCGGGGTCTCCAAGCCCTACGGCGGCTGGGAGCTGCCGCCGCTGGTCGGGATGGTCGCCGGCATCGGCGTCGCCGGACTCGCCGGCCTGCTCGTGAGCCCGATGGCCGCCCGACTGCGCGGCATCTACCTGGGCATCGCGACCCTCGGACTGGTGTTCATCGGCGAGCACATCTTCAACACCTGGACCTCCGTCAGCGGCGGCTTCAACGGCCGCCTGGTGCCGGCGTTCGAGCTGTTCGGGTTCTCCTTCGCAGGCAACGAGGGCCCCTACCTGGAGGTGCTCGGCGTGCCGTTCGGCCGTTCGGAGCGGCTCTGGTACCTCGGCCTCGTGCTGTGCGTGGCGGCCTGCTGGTTCGCGCACAACCTGCTGCGCTCACGGCCCGGCCGCGCCCTGCAGATGGTGCGCGACAGCGAGGTCGCCGGCAGTGTCATCGGCATCGACATCCAGGACTACAAGGCGAAGGTCTTCCTCGTCTCCTCGATGTACGCGGGCCTGGCCGGCGTGCTGTTCGCGCTCTCGATCGGCTCGATCGCGCCGGAGACCTTCTCGCTGCGGCTCTCGGTGCTCTACCTCGCGATGGTCGTGCTCGGCGGTCTCGGCAGCGTGCGCGGCGCGGTGCTGGGCGCCGTGTTCGTCACCGCGCTGCCCCTGGTCTTCCAGGAGTACGCCGCCTCGCTGCCGTTCATCGTCGAACCCGGCGAGCCCGGCATCATCGCCAGCCAGGCGGCGGCGTTCCTCTTCGGACTGGCGATCATCCTCGTCGTCCTCTTCGAGCCCGGCGGTCTCGTCGGGCTCGCCCACCGACTCCGGCATCCCCGCGGCCGTCGCCCCACCGGGACTCACCCCGGCGGCGGATCGCACCGTGCCGAGAACCCCCCGTCGGCGTCCGCCGACCCGTCACCAGGAGGAAACCCCACGTGAACACCACCACCAACCGATGGTTGGCCACCCTGGCCACCGTCACCGTGCTGGTCGGCGCCGCCGGTTGCAGCACCAAGGCCGACGACGACGCCGGCTCGGGATCGGGCGACGTGAAGACGGGCCGGGGCGTCAAGGGCACCACCATCACCGTCGGGTCGCTGACCGACCTCACCGGGCCGTTCGCCGCGCTCGGCACCGACTTCACCAACGCCCAGGCGCTGTACTGGCAGGAGCGCAACGCCGGCGACAAGGTGTGCGGCACCTACACGGTCAAGGAGAAGGTCAAGGACTACGGCTACGACGTCCAGAAGGGCGTGCAGCTCTACTCCTCGATCCGCGAGGACGTGCTCGCGATGGAGCAGGTGATCGGCTCGCCGCTCAACGCCAGCCTCTCCGAGCAGTACGACGCCGACAAGATGGTCAACATCCCCGGCGCCTGGGCGCAGGCGCTGACCGAGGACCCGCAGAACGCGCTCGTCGGCGCCACCTACGAGGTCGAGATGATCAACGCGCTCAACTACGTGCTCGACCAAGGCCTCATCTCCGACGGCGGCACCCTGGGCCACATCTACTTCGAGGGCGAGTACGGCGAGGGCGGACTCGGCGGCTCGACGTACTTCGCGAAGAAGCACGACATGAAGCTGGTCGAGGTGCAGATCCAGCCCACCGACACCGACATGACCGCCGCGGTCACCAAGCTCGCCGCCGAGGGCGTCGACGCGATCGCGATCACCACCGGCCCGACCCAGACGGCGTCCATCGCCGGAGTGGCCGCGGCCGCCGGGCTCGACGTCCCGCTCGTCGGCAACAACCCGACGTACTTCCCCGGCCTGCTCGACACCCCGGCCGGCCCGGCCCTGCTGAAGAACATGTACGTCGCCTCGCCGGTCAACACCTTCGACGCGGCGCCCGACCTGCTCAAGCGCTACCAGAAGAAGTTCAAGAAGGTGCCCACCATCGGCGCGGTGTTCGGCTACGCCTCCGCCGATGTGATGCGCCAGATCCTCGACAAGGCCTGCGAGGACGGCGACCTCACGCCGGCCGGCGTGACGAAGGCCAAGGAGGAGATGGGCACGGTCAAGACCGGCGGCCTCGCGGTGCCGGTGAAGTTCGCGGTGGGCAAGTCCTCCAGCGACTCGGTCTTCATCCTGCGGCCCGCCGACGTCCCCGGCGGCGCCAAGGCGGCGACCAAGCTCTACACCTCGAAGGACGCCTCGGCGTTCATCAAGGGCTGAGCACCCACCCGAACGGCGACGCCCCGCCCCGTCCCCCCATCAGGGGCGGGGCGTCGTCATGCTCCGGGGGCCCGGCCCGCGATTGCCGGAGCCCCTCAGCTGAGGGCGAACTCCCGCACCGGCTCGGCGCCGTCCCACTGGAGGTGGACGTCACGCACGAGGGCGTGGACGACGCCGAACTCGCCCTGCTCGCCGAGGTCGGAGACCTCCAGGCAGGTGCTGTCGAGCCGCGTCGCGTCGAAGTAGACGAAGCGGGCCGAGCCGGCGATCTGCCCGACCGTGTCGGGACGGCGTTCGGCCTGCTCGGCGGCCGCGAGCGTCGCGTCGTAGGTGGTGCTCCACGCCGAGACGTGCTGGAGACCGGGGCCGCGCTCGTCGAGGAAGTGGCGATAGGGCGAGGGCGCGGCGTTGTGCTGCTGGATCAGTTCGATCTGGAGGTCGCCGAGGTTGCCCAGGGCGATGCTGAGATCGGGGTCGGACTCCCGGCCCAGGTGCAGGAAGTGGCTGAGCGGCAGGTGCCGGATCACGAAGAACGGGCCGGCGCCGAGGCTGACCCAGCGGGCGACGGCGTCGTCGAGGTCGTCGACGACGTACCCGTTCTGCCGCACGCCGCCGGCGGCCAGCAGCCGGCTCATCGGGCGCCCGTGGCGTCGAGCACGGGCACCTCGGGCAGCTCGACGAGCAGCGGCATCAGCTTCTCGCGGGCCTCCTCGAGGGTGATGAACTCCTCGGCGGGGATCTGCCAGGTGCGCCGGGCGACCAGGTGCTCGAAGACGTGCTCGCCGATCATGCGGCCGCGCTCGTCGTAGGGCCAGATCATCGACATGCGGCGCTGGACGATGAAGCAGCCGTCGGGATCGACGCCGGCCGCGGGCTCGGCGGCGAGGATCTGCGCGCCGGTCGTGTAGGTGTGGAAGATCGATTCCGAGGCGAAGCCCCAGTCGGCGACCATGAGCTTCTCGTCGGTGACGACCATGACGGTGGCCTCGGTGTCCTGCAGCGACTGGTAGAAGCCGAGCACCTGCTCGAGGCCGTCGAGCTCGAGGCTCACCTCGGCGCTGTTGACCCAGTAGACCGGGTGCTCGACGGTCATGTCGGGCTCGAAGATGCGCTCCTTGTAGCCGCAGATCTCATAGATCGCGTGGTTGCGGTAGTTGGTGAGGATCCGCCGGTGCAGCGGGTCGTCGAGGCCGGCGATGACGGCGTCGAGGTTGCGGGTCTGGGTGGTGATGTCGAGCTTCGGCACGGGACCGTCCTCGGGTCGGGCGGGCGCACGGCGCCGCACACGGGTATGGCGCCGATCACACTAGGGACGATTCCGTACCGCGCGGTATGTCTCCGTTCGGAGGGGTGCGGGTGCCCAGGTCAGAGGTCGGCGTGGCCGCTGTGATCGTCGGCGTCGCTCCCCAGCAGCCCGAGGCGGTGGGCGGCGTGGATCGCCTCGGCCCGGTTGCCGACCTCGAGCTTGCGCAGGGTGGCCTGCCAGTAGGTCTTGACGGTGTTGGCGCTCAGCCCGAGGTCGTGGGCGATGGCGGCGTTCGTGCCGCCGGCCGCCACGCGGCGCAGGATCTGGAGTTCGCGGCGGGTGAGGGCGGGCGTCGTGGCGGGCTCGGGGGACGGCTCGCCGGACGGCGTCCGGCCGCGCACCGCCGTGCGGCTGCGGTCGACGAGCATCGCCGCCGAGGTCAGCAGGGTGCGCACCTCGACGTCGGCGATGCCGTGCCGCAGCCGTTCGAGACGCCCGCCGATCTCGCCGAGCGCGGCCGCGACCTCGTCGCCGGGGGCGACCAGTCCGCCGAGGTCGCGCGAGGTCAGTCGCACCAGCCGGTCGGTGGCGCGGTCGGTGACCGCGCCGCTGCGCAGGCCGACGGTGAGCACCCCCCGGCGTCCGGCGACCTCCAGCGGCACCGCCACCATCTGGCGCACCCGCTCGGCGGCGACCTGGAAGTCGAAGGCGTGGGCGATGCCGGTGTCGTTGAAGTAGTCGGTGACCGAGGCCGGACGCCGCAGCAGCGCGACCTTGCCGGTCAGGCCCCAGCCGGCCGGCACCCGCAGCCCCTGGAGGGTGTCGGTGAGCTGGCCGCGCACATGCGCCAGGGTCAGCGCACCCCGGTCGGGGAGCGCGACCCAGGCCACGGCGTCTCCGCCGGCCGCCTCGACGGCGTCGGTCAGCAACGACTCGACCTGCGTCGGCGCCGGTTCGCCCATGGCTCCTCCTCGCCACCGATGGTACGGACGCCGGGTCGCCGGGAGCACCCGATCAGGCGGATCGTGGTGCGTAGGTCGGCCCGCGAGCGCCCTCACCCTCAGCCGAGGACGACCACCAGGACGACCGCGGTGATGCTGCCGGCCACCAGCACCGTGAGGCCGACGATCAGGGCGACGGCACGGGCGGGGAGGCGGCGCTCGCCGTGGTGGAGGAACTGCGGCATGTCAGTAGGCGCTGGCGTTGACGGGTGCGGAGATCGTGCCGCTCGCGCTCTTCTCGGCGTCCCGGTAGTCGACCTCGAGACAGAGCTCGTCGCCGACCTCGGTGACGGTGACCTCGCCGGACCCCTCGGTGGCCTGGTTCGCCATCCCGGCATCGCCGAGGAGGACGACGGAGAAGGTGAGGGTGTCGGGCTCGGTGGTGTACGGAACCGTGGTTCCCGCGGCGATCGGCTCGGCGTCGCTGAGCGACCCGAGCGGCGTGAGGTAGACCGTGGCCTGGTGCGACCCTGCGGGCGGCATGACGGTGGCGGTGGTGATGTCGGCGGTCGGGATCTCGTAGTCGCCGACGTAGACGGTGAACGCGCCGCCGTCGGCGAGTTCGACGGCCTGGGCCTCGTCGAGGTCGACCGAGGTGCCGTCGGGGTAGGTGACGGTGAGCGCCGTGGTGCAGCCCGATGCCGCAGCGTCGTCCGCACCGGAGGAGTCGGCGTCGGCGTCGGACTCCGATCCGCCGCAGCCGGCGAGGAGCGCGGAGCCGAGCAGGAGCGAGGCGGGGAGGGCGCGGCGCGGCGCGCGGGGGAACCGCGGTGCGGACAGGGCGATGGTCACGGGAGCTCCTGGGGGGAGGTAGGGAGGGATGCAGGGGAGGTGGGATCTGATCCGGCGACCCGCAGGATGACGTCGGCCGCAGCGGCGGCGCCGTCGACGCCTGCATAGGCCCGGGCCATCGCAGCGGCGGCGGTGCGATGGGACGGATCCTCCAGCAGCCGGCGCGCAGCGTCGACCACCGTCGTCGTGCCGGCACGACGCGGGCCGACCCGCAGGGCCGCGCCGCGTCGCTGCGCCAGAACGACATTGGCGTCCTGCTCGGGCTGGAGAGGGATGCCGAGGAGGGGGACGCCGGCGGTCATCGCGGCCTGGACGGTGCCCTGACCTCCCGCGCCGACGAGCAGGGACGCCCGGGGCACGACCCGATGGTGCGGCAGGATCGGCGCGACCATGAGGTCCGGCCCGGCGAGGGCGTCGAGGGCGTCGGCGTCGGGGCCGCAGGCCGAGACCAGGAGGGGTCGCCGGAGTTCGCGCAGTCGGTCGACCACGGCGCCCACCTGCGCGGCCGGGGTCGAGGTCATCGCGACGTAGACCGGCTCCTTGTCGAGGAAGCGGTCGACCTCGTCGGGGATCGGGAGGTCGAGCTGTGCGAACAGCGGCCCGCCGTACGCGAGCCGGGCGCCCTCGCGATAGGACGCGGGGTGCTGCGGCCTCCAGGCGTCGATCTCCTCACGGGAGAACCCGAACATCTCCGGAACGTCCATCACGAGGGAGACGTCGCCCATCAGGAGCGCCGGGAAGCTCGGCACCTCCTCGACGCCGTACTCGGCGCACACCTGGTTGATCGCGTTCAGGTGGATGCGCAGGTGGGGCATCCGACGGTTCAGGGCACGGGTCGCGATCGGCTTCGGGAGCAGCCGCAGGACCGGCGACGGCAGCGCGGAGGGCAGCGGAACGAGATCGTTCTCGAACAGCGGGGGCAGCATCGAGCCGGCGTGCTCCGCGATCAGGGGGATGCCGGCGACGCGCGAGCTGATCAGGGCGCTCAGCGTCCACCCGGTCACCAGCACCGACGCCCCCACCCGCTCGATGAGCGCCAGCTCGCGCCGCACCTGCTCGCGCAGCTCCTCGACGCTCCACATGTCCTGCGGCGCCCCGCGCATGCCCGGGACGCTGGCGACCAGGCGGCGCTGCCGCTCGAGGTCGATGCTGCCCATCCTGATCAGGTCGACCCCGGCATCGTCGTAGACCGTGGCGAAGGAGCCGCCGTGGGTGGCGGAGACGACGTCGGCACCACGCCCCTGCAGCCGCTGGTGGATCGCCAACATGCGGGAGGACTCCGAGAGGAAGCAGCCCTGGGGGAGCAGCAGGATCATACATGTAATATGTTACCTATATGACGACCCCGTCAAGCGCCCGTCCGCCCGGCAGCCTCCCGAGCGATCCGCCCGACCTCGACCCGGCGGTCCGCGCCTTCCGCCTCGTCCTCGCTGCGGGCCACCACCTCCGGGGAGCGATGGACGCCCACCTGCGCGCCAGCGGGATCACCACCCAGCAGGCCGCCGTGATGTCGATCCTCGAGGCCGCCGAACGCCCCCTCCCCCTCGGGGAGGTCGCCTCCGCCCTGGGCACCTCGCATCAGAACGCCCGCCAGATCGTCGATGCCCTGGCCCGCAAGGGATTCGTCGAGGTGGGTCTCGACGACGCCGACCGACGACGACGCCTTCTCTCCCTCAGCGAGCAGGCCCGCGCCTTCTGGGCCGGGCGCTCCGTCGACGACACCGCGGTCGTGACAGCCTGGTTCGCGGTCCTCGACGGGGACGAACGCCGACAGTTGGCCGACCTCCTCGCCCGACTCATCGGCGAGGGGTCGGCCCTGTCCGGCCATGAGGAAGAGGCCGCGCCGCGATGATCACGCGGGCCTGATCACGCGGGCCTGATCACGCGGGCCTGATCACGCAGCCCGGGGCGGCGGGTGCGTGCGTCGCCCGTCCAGCGTCGGGCTCGGCGATGCGACGGCTCGGGGTGGCGGCGTCCACACAGGTCTCCCGGTGTCGGGATCGATGCGGACCCGCCAGGGTGAGTGGTGCACGAGGCGGTGGTGATGACGGCACAGCATCACCAGATTCGCCAACGACGTCGCGCCGCCGTCGGCCCAGTGCTGCACATGGTGGGCGTCGCAGGCGGTCGACAACCGCGTGCATCCAGGGAAGGCGCAGTGGTGGTCGCGGAGCAGGAGCGCGTTCCAGAGGGCCGGGGTGACCAGGCGGCTCGCTCGACCGACGTCGAGCACCTGCCCCTCGCTGCCCAGGACGGCGGGGAGGATCTCGGCGTCGCACGCCAGTCGCCGCAGCGCGGCCGCGGAGAGCGGGGTGCCGTCGAGGTAGCGGGCTGCGCCGACGCGCCGTACGAGGTCGTCGGCGTCGATGGTGACCATCACCCGCGGGCGGGCACCGTGGTCGCGCGGCAATCGGTCGGCATCGCGCACCAGCCCGCACACCTCGACCAACGCGTCCCACAACCGGGCACCGGCCTCCCGCGGGTCGCGGCCGGTGTGGTCGCACTCCGGGTCGGGGCACGGCACCCGTGGGTGGTCGCGCCGCTCGGCCAGGCTGCGGCCCTCCGCCTGCGGCTTGCCGCCGCAGGCGCCGGGCTCGGTGGTCACCGGGGCGGCAAGCGCATGGAGCACGGAGCGCAGACACTCGGCGTCCTCGACGGTGCCGTAGCCCTTGACCCGCATGCCGCCGAGGCCGTCGGGACTGAAGGAGAGGAAGCGGGCGCGGTGAGCGCCCCGCTCGGCCCGGTCGCGCTCCTGCTCAGCCGCCAGCGCCGCGCCCTGCGGATCGACGGCACGGACGACGTCGGCCACGGCGTGCTGGAGCTCGGTGGCGCCGGCCCCCTGATCGGCGAGCGCGAGGAGCTCGTCGGCGACCCGGGCGCGCAGCACGGGCTCGGCCGGGAGCGAGGCCACGGCGGCACCGACAGCACGCGCCTGGGTGCTCGAGAGCCGGCCCTGCGCGAGCGCGGCCTGCACCTGCGGCAGCTCACGGAGCTGCCGCGCGGTGCGCACCCAGGTGCTGCCCGAGCCGCGATGCCCGCCGGTCAGGTGGGTGAGCAGTTCCTTCGTGCCGGCCCACCCGGCCGCCCGCGCGGCTCCGGTCTCCTCGATCCGATCGGCGAGCGCGAACAGTGCCGCGTCGAGCAGACGCCGCGCCTCGCACAGCTGGTCGGCCGCGGTCAGCAACGGCTCGCCCTCGACGTCCTCCCACGTCGCCTGCGCCCAGCTCCGCGCCGCGTCGAGCAGGCCCGACGCCGCTGGAGCGGCAGAGGTGGCGGTGGGGTTCACCCGCTCAGTAGATCGAACACCAGTTCGATCTCGGCTCACCCTTTCGGGTCGCTTCGAGTCGGTCAGCCGACCTCTCCGTCAGCGCCTTCCGGCTCCGCTGCAACCACGTTCCGTGCTCGTCGAACAAGGAACCATCTCGTCCCTAGAACGACGAACACCGCGATCGCGGCGACCGGCCAGGCCCCGCGGTCCCGGAGGAAGTCAGGTAGCACCATCACGCCGTAGGCGAGGGCCAGAAGACCGACCGAGAGCCTCGCGAGAGTCCGCAGACGGCCGGACGTGGTGATCATCGTTCTCCCTGCGCAGTCGATGGGGTCGGTCGAGGTCGGCGAAGACCCCGACGTCCGGATCTCGGATGAATCGCCTCGCCCACTCGCCGTCGGCCACGACGAAACCTTGCACTGGGCGTGCGAAGGTTCGAACGCCCACCGAAAGTTTCGGCGGCCGACCGCTGAAGCTTCGGCGGTCGGCCGCCGAAGCTTTCGTCCTAGGAAGCAGCACATCCCGCCCGGAGACCCGGACGGGATGAGGAGCCTGGTGGAGCTGAGGGGATTCGAACCCCTGACCTTCTCGATGCGAACGAGACGCGCTACCAACTGCGCCACAGCCCCAGTGCGCCCTGCGGCGCGGTGAGAGGTTAGCACCCGGGGAACGGGCGCTCCGAATCGGCCCGGGCGGGTCGGGTCAGGAGCCGAGGGCGCGGCCGCCGTCGGCCTCGCGGCGGGCGCGGGCGGCGCGCGCGGCCTCCTCGGCCTCGCGGGCGAGGGAGGCGTCGGCCTCGGTGCGACCCGAGGTCCACACGCCGGTGGAGTCGAGGTCGATGCTGCCCACCGTGCGGCGGGCAGCCGGCGGCTTGGCGACGTAGGTCGGCAGGGTGACGGGCACCGGGTCCCACATGCCGGGGGCGGCGACGGGGCTCTCGACGGGTGCAACCGGCTCGGCGTCCTCGTCGAACACGACCGGGACGTCGGCGGTGAGGTCGGGGTCGTAGGCCGGCGCCTCGGCGGCCGGGACGACGGGCGCGGGACGCGGGGCGACCGTGCGGCCGATGCCGCGCTCGCGGCGCACCATGAGCCGACAGGCCACCAGCCAGGCCACCAGCAGGACGACGGGAATCGCGACGAAGCCGGGGTGGACGACCCGGCCGATCGCGAGTCCGGCGACGAGCAGGTTGAGCACGAGCAGGACGCCGAGCACGCGACGTCGCCGCTGGGCTGCGCGACGGGCGGCGGCACGACGCGCCTGCGGGGACGGCGTCCGCAGCGGGGCGGCGACCGGTGCGTCGACGGGGGCGGCAGGCGCCTCGGCGGCGGGCTCCGCGCCGACCTTCGGCTTCACGCTGACCGAGGACGACGAGGCGCTGCGACCGGGCTGGACGACGAGGCGGGCCCGACGGGAGTCGACGGGCTCGCGGCGAGCGAGCACGCGCATGCGGTGGGAGAAGCGGTCGACCGAGCGGCTGCTGGCGCCGTCCTCGTGGTACTTCAGCGCCTTGGGCACCAGATAGGCCGCCCAGGCGATCGCGAGGGCGACGAAGATCAGTGCGCTGAGGTCCACGCCCGCAGCCTAGGAGCGATAACCGATCGTGGGACGGATGTCTACCCGTGTGTCGCGAATTGCTGGTGGGACGAATGTGATAGCGCGATCACGGGGCCGGGGCGTCTCCCCCGCCGCGCAGCCGCTCGGCGATGCCGAACGGCACCTCCTCCTTGGTGATCGCGAAGAGCCGGTGGTCGCGCCAGGCGCCGTCGATGTGGAGGAACCGCGGGGCGTAGCCGATCTCGCGGATGCCGAGTTTCTCCACCACCCGCAGGGAATTGGAGTTCTCGGGCCTGATCGCGACCTCGATGCGATGCAGGCCCAGCTCGGTGAAGCAGTGGTCGATCACGAGCGCCACGGCGCGCGGCATCACACCCCGGCCGGCGAAGCGCCGATCGATCCAGTAGCCCACCGAGGCGAACTGCGCCGAGCCGCGGACGACGTTGTTGACCGTCACCTGCCCGGCGAACCGGCCGTCGACGTCGATGGCGAAGGGGTACGTGCGCCCCGCCTTCGCCTGGGCACGCAACCGCCGCACCAGTGCGCCGAACGTGGTGGGCCGGCTGTCGCCGCCGGGCGGCACGGTGGCGTCCCAGGGGGTCAGCCAGGCGAGGTTGTCCTGCCGCGCCTCACGCCACGCGCGGGCGTCGGAGGGACGCAGCGGCCGCACGACGACGTCGTCCGCGGAGCCCTCCCAGCGCAGGGTCGCCGGCCATCCCGGATCGCCCAGGACGCCGTGGCGCCCCCGGCGACCGCGGGGCGGGCGGGTGCTCAATGGTCGCTCCCGACGATCTGCTCGACGGCGTGCACGAGCACCGGCTCGAGGACGCCGAGCGCGTCCTTCACCCCGCCCCGGGAGCCGGGCAGGTTGACGATCAGGCACGAACCGGCGACGCCGGCGACCCCGCGGGAGAGCACGGCGGTCGGCACGCCCTTGGCCACGCCCGCCGCGCGGATCGCCTCGGCCAGGCCGGGCACCTCGCGGTCGAGCAGCGGCCGGGTGGCCTCGGGGGTGCGGTCGGTGGGCGTGAGGCCGGTGCCGCCCGTGGTGAGGACGACGCGGCAGCCGTCGGCGACGGCGTCCCGCAGCGCCTGCGCCACCGGCTCGCCGTCGGGCACGACGACAGGTGCCGGCACCGCGAATCCCCAGCGCTGCAGGGCCTCCACGATCAGCGGACCGGTCGTGTCGTCGTACACACCGGCCGCCGCGCGGTTCGACGCGACGACGACGCGCGCCGGCAGCCCGGTCACGAGTCGCGCACCCAGTCGCCCGAGCGTCCGCCGGACTTCGCCTCGACGCGCACGTCGGTGATGACCGCGCCCTTGTCGACGGCCTTGACCATGTCGATGACCGTCAGCGCGGCCACGCTGACGGCGGTGAGCGCCTCCATCTCAACCCCGGTGCGGTCGGAGGTGCGCACGGTGGCGGTGATCTCGACGGCGTCGTCGGCGACCACCAGGTCGACCTCGACACCGGAGACGGCGATCGGGTGGCACAGCGGCACCAGCGACGGCGTCTGCTTGGCGCCCATGATGCCGGCGATGCGGGCCACCGCGAGCGCGTCGCCCTTCGGCACCCCCTCGCCGCGCAGCAGCTCGACGACACGCGGCGAGACCAGCACCCGCCCGGACGCCGTGGCGCTGCGGGCGGTGACCGCCTTCTCCCCGACGTCGACCATGCGGGCCGCACCAGAGGCGTCGACGTGGGTGAGGTGGGTCTGCTCGCTCACCGGTGCTGCTCCAACGGGATGACCTCCACGCTGGCGCCGGCGGCGAGCTCGGTGGCGTCCTCGGGGACGACGATGAGCGCGTCGGCCTCGGCGAGGTAGCCGACCAGGTGCGAGCCGGGGCCGCCGACCGGGGAGACCGATCCGGTCTCGGGGTCGTAGGCGGCGCGCAGGAACTGGCGGCGGGCGGGCGGTGACGTGACGGCGTGGGTGAGGCGCGCGGTGACCCGGGCCTCGTCGGCGACCGGCAGCCCCATCATCTTGCGCAGCGCGGGCGCCACGAACAGCTGGAAGGAGAGGTAGCTGGAGACCGGGTTGCCGGGCAGGCAGAAGATCGGCACCCGTGCGCCGCCCGCGGCCTCGAGCAGGCCGAAGCCCTGCGGCTTGCCGGGCTGCATGGCCACCGGGCCGAACCAGACCCCGAGTTCGCGCAGCGCGGCCTTGACGATGTCGAAGTCGCCCATCGAGACCCCGCCGGAGGTGACGACGGCGTCGGCCCGACCGAGCTGGTCGCGCAGCGAGGCCAGGAACGCCTCGGGCTCGTCGGGCACCAGGCCGACCCGGTACGGCTGGGCGCCGAGGTCGCGGGCGGCCGCGGCCAGCAGGTAGGAGTTGGCGTCGTAGATCGAGTCGGGCGCCAGCGGCTGCCCGGGGTCGCGCAGCTCCGAGCCGGTCGAGATGATCACGACCCGCGGACGCGGTCGCACCCCGACCGTCGGGCGCCCGACGGCGGCCAGCAGCCCCAGGTGGCGGGCGGTGAGCTCGGTGCCGGCCTCGATGAGCAGATCGCCGCGGGCGACGTCCTCGCCGGCGGGCCGCACGTGCTGACCCGGCTCGGGAGCCCGGTCGACGCGCACCTGCTCGGCGCCGGCGTCGGTCCACTCGTAGGGGACGACGACGTCGGCGCCCGGCGGCACGGGCGCCCCGGTCATCACCTTCGCCGCGGTGCCGGGCTCGACGACGACCGAGCGCTCGCTGCCGGCGCCGATGGTCTCGAGCACCGGCAGGTGCACCGGCGACTCGGCGGTGGCGGTGACGACGTCGGCGTAGCGCACCGCGTAGCCGTCCATCGCGGAGTTGTCGAAGGAGGGCAGGTCGAGCTCGGAGCGCACCTCCGCGGCGACGACGAGTCCGAGCGCGTCGAGCAGCGGCACCTGGCAGGGCTCCAGCGGCTCGACGGCGTCCAGGATCTGCGCGAGGTGCTGCTCGACGGTGATGGGCGCGAGCGCCGCCTGCCCCAGCGGGTCGGGCAGCGGGTCAGGCATCGGCCTGCCCGGTGAGGACGGCGCCGGGTTCGAGGCGCTGGGCGGAGGTGGAGCTGAGCTCGACGTCGCCCTGCACGGCCACACCCTTGCCGAAGGTGTAGTCGCCCTTGACCACCAGCGAGGTGGCCTCCTTCAGAGACGGCGCGCCCTCGGGGAAGCGCTTGTCGAATTCGCCGACGAGCTTGTAGTGCTTGCCGTCGAGGTCGATGAACGGGATCACCGGCGCGGCCTGGTCGAGCACGAAGTCCGCACCGAGGTCGTAGACGTCGGAGCGCAGCACCAGCAGGTCGTTGGTGGTCTTCACCGGCACGAAGCGGTCGCGGCCGACCTCGATCAGGGTGGCGCCCTCGAAGACCTCGATCGCCGCACCCATCGCGGTCTCGATCTGCACGACCTCGGGGCTGGAGGAGTCGCCGGGGTCGACGGTCTTGACGTTGCGGATCAGCGGCAGGCCGAGGATGCCCTCGCGCTGGTCGAGGGTGGCCTGCATGGCCTCGAGGTCGAACCACAGGTTGTTGGTGGAGCAGAAGCGGTGCCGGTCGAGGTCGGCGAGCGCGGCGGCGTCCTCGGGCAGGGTCTGCGCGGTCTCGCGCAGCACGATGCGGCCGTCGGACTTGCGGCGCGCGAAGTGCCCGCCCTTGCGGTCGGACGGCGTGCGGCGCACGGCCTCGATCGCGAACGGCGCGCCGCTGGCGGCGAACCAGCCGGCCACCCGGGCGTCGGGGACGGCGCCGAGGTTGTCGGAGTTGGAGACGAAGACGTGGCGGTAGCCGGCCTCGAGGAGCTGCGTGATCAGGCCGCTGCCGCGCAGGGCGGTGTAGAGGTCGCCGTGGCCGGGCGGGCACCACTCGAGGTCGGGGTCGGCGGGCCAGCTGACCGGGGTGAGGTCGTCGAGGCGGAGCTTGGGCTCCTTGTTCTGGAGGAACTCCAGCGGCAGCCCCTCGACGGGCAGGTCGTCGTAACGGGCCAGCGCGGCCATGGTGTCCTCGCTGGTGCGGAAGCTGTTCATGAACAGCAGCGGCAGCGGGGCGTCGTACCGCTCGCGCAGGTGCAGCACCTGGCGGGCGATGATGTCGAGGAAGGACAGTCCGCGGCGCACGCACAGCAGCGACTTGGCGCGGTCCATGCCCATCGAGGTGCCGAGGCCGCCGTTGAGCTTGATGACGGCGGTGCGGCGGATCGCCTCGGCGGCCACGTCGTCGGGCACCTCGACGTCGGCGAGGGCGTCCATGCCGACGGGGTCGATGCTCGCCTCGGGGATCATGCCGGTCTCGCCGTGCTCGAGCAGCCGGTAGTAGTGCGCGAAGGTCTCGATCGCCACCGGGTCGAGGCCGGCGGCCTCCATCTTGGCGCGAGCCTGCTGCAGGCCAGGGGAACCCATGGAGCCCACCCTAGGCTGGTCGTGTGACCGCGTCGCAGTCGATGTCCAAACTCTCGCTCCGCGACCGCCTGGTCACCGCGCGCAACCGCACCTCGCTGGTCGAGCGGCAGGCCCTGGCCCACCGGCTGGCCGAGGTGCTGCTCGCGGCTCCCGAGGTGCGCCGGGCGGCCACGGTGGCCGCCTACGTGAGCCTGGGCAGCGAGCCCGGCACCGGTCCGCTGCTCCAGGCGCTGCGGGCGGCCGGCAAGCGGGTGATCCTGCCGGTGCTGCTGCCCGACAACGATCTCGACTGGGCCGTCCACACCGGCGACGCCGACCTGGCGCCGGCCCGCCGCGGACTGCTCGAGCCCGTCGGCCCCACCCTCGGCCCGGACGCCGTCGGCACCGCGGACGCCGTCCTCGTGCCGGGGCTGGCGGTCTCCTTGGACGGCGTCCGGTTGGGGCGCGGCGGCGGGTCCTACGACCGGGCGCTCGGTCGGGTGCCGGTGGGCACCTTCACCTGCGTGCTGCTGCACGACGACGAGGTCGGCCTCGACGTGCCGGTCGAGCCGCACGACCGCCGCGTGCTGGCCGCGGCCAGCCAGGCCGGCATCACCCGGCTGCGTCGGGGTCCGACGGTTCGAGGGTGAGGGTGTCCTCCCCCGCCGCCCGCACGGCGTCGGCGGTGAAGGGCCAGGCGAGCGTCTCGCCGCGTGCCCACAGGTCGGTCTGATCGTCGTAGTGCGCGGAGAACGCGTGCCCCGAGACGCCGGTGAGGTTGATCCAGCGCGAGTCGTCCCAGTCGCCGACCGAGACGACCATCCGCATGGACGGCGCGGTGGTGACCTCGTAGGGGTGGGTCTCCTCGGAGGAGGCGTCCCACGCGGCGGCGTCGACGGCCGAGGTGCCGCCCCCGACCCGCCAGGGCCCGCGGTTGACCAGCCACTCGATCGGCGCGATGCCCGATTCGCCCAGCGTCGGCGAGCGCAGGTCGAGGCGGTGCAGCCGGCCCCAGGTCCACTCCGAGACGTCGCGGGCCATCCGGCGGGTCAGCTCGTCGCGGGCGTCGAGGAGCGCCTGGCGCAGGATGTCGTCGCGGTGCTCGACGACGGTCGGGGTGTCGACGTCGTCCCACCACGCGTCGTCGGGACGCTGGAGCAGCGCGGTGACCACGGCGTACCAGCGCTGGCCGCCGTCGGGACGCACCTCGGAGGAGAGCTCGTCGTCGAAGGTGAGGGCGAGCAGGTTGCGCCACACGGCGTTGAAGTAGGCGGCCGCGGCGCTCTGCGGCCCGTCGGCCGGCTGGCTGAAGTCCCAGCTGGGCAGCAGGTGCGCGGCGGCCCGGTAGTAGCCGCGCGGCAGCTGCCGCACGAGGTCGAGCAGGTAGGGCGTGAGCACCGGACCCATCGGGTTGCGCGAGTCGAGCTGGACGCCGAGGAGGTCGTCGATCGACACCGTGCCGCCGTCGGCGAACCGGGTGGTGAGCAGATCGCGGATGCGCTGGGAGCGGTAGCCGCGGTCCCAGTCCGACGGGCTCGCCAGCCGGTACGGGTAGCCCGGCCCGATGACGGCCTGGTTGGCCGTGACCACGAACCCCTCGTCGGGGTCGAGCACCGAGGGCAGGCCGCTGAAGGGCACGTACTCCCCCGACCAGTCGTTCTCCGGGCGCCAGCCCGCCACCGGCGTGAGCCCGTCGTTGCCGGACTTGCGGATCGGGATGCGGCCCGGCGCCTGGTAGCCGATGTGCCCCTCGCGGTCGGCGTAGACGAGGTTCTGCGCGGGCACCGCGAATTCCGCGGCCGCGGCTCGGAAGGAGGTCCAGTCGGTGGCCAGGTCGAGGTCGAGGATGGCATCGGCGGTGGGCTGCGGGTCGAGGGCCGTCCACCGCAGCGCGACCGCGGCCTCCTCGCCGGGGCGCACGCCCTCGGCGACACCCGAACCGGTGGCCGCCGCCGCGAGGTCGTCGCCGAGCTCGGCGCCCACCTGGGCATCGACCTGCGCGCCGACGTCGGAGAGCAGCGGGCCGTGGCGCGTCGAACGCACGGTGAGGACGACGTCGTCCCCGTCGTGGACCTTGATCACCTCGCGGCGCTCGCGCAGCGGCTGCCGGCGCCCGGCGTAGACGTAGGTGTCGCCCTGCACGCGCTCGACGAAGAGGTCGGTGACGTCGGGGCCGAGGTTGGTGAAGCCCCACGCGATGTCGTTGTTGTGCCCGATGACCACACCGGGCAGACCGGAGAAGGTGAAGCCGGCGACGTCGAGCGGGCAGGCGGAGCTGAGCACCCGGCAGTGCAGACCCATCTGCATCCAGATGCCCGGCATGCCCACGCCCAGGTGCGGGTCGTTGGCGAGCAGCGGCTCACCGGTCGCCGAGTGAGCGCCGTCGACGACCCAGCTGTTGGAGCCGATGCCGTCGCCGCGGCCGAGCCAGGCGGGCATCGCGGCGACCGTGCGCCCGACGCGACGCAGCGCGTCGACCTGGCCCGCGGTGAACGGCGGCCGGGTCGGGTTGCGGGTGACGCCGCTGGGGGCGTCCTGGTCGAAGACGCCGTCCACGACCGCGCCCTGGCCCACGATCGGGGCGTGGTCGCCGTAGGGGTAGTCCGGGAAGAGCGCGTCGGCGCGCTCGGCGCCGACGTCGGCGGTGCTGATCGCCCGGTCGATCTCGTCCTGCATGTTGCCGCGCAGGTCCCAGGCCATCGCCTTGAGCCAGGCCAGCGAGTCGACCGGCGTCCAGTCCTCGGGGGTGTAGTCGAGCCCGCCGGCGCGCAGGACGACGTACTCCAGCGAGATCTCGCTGAGGCTGTGGGTGTGCAGGTAGGCGTTCACCCCGGCGCTGTAGGCCTCGAGGAACGCACGCGTCTCGGGCTTGATGAGGCCGAGCTCCTGCTCGGCGACCCGGCGCCAGCCCATCGTGCGCACCACGGCATCGCTCTCGACGGCGTCGGCGCCGAACATCTCGGCCAGCCGTCCGGCGGTGGCGTGCCGGCGCACGTCCATCTCGAAGAAGCGCTCCTGCGCGTGCACGTAGCCCTGCGCGCGGGCGATGTCGGCGAGGGAGTCGCCGTAGATCTGGGGGATGCCGGCGCCGTCGCGCACCACCTCGACCCGGCCCTCCAGCCCGGGGATCGCGATCGTGCCGGTGGTCTGCGGGAACGATCGGCGCACCACCACGACCCCGGCGGCGGTGGCGGCGAGCAGCACGAGGACGACGGCGAGCGAGACCCACACGGTCCACCTCATCGGGCGGGGCAGCTCGGCGAACCCGCGCCGCAGCTCGGCGATCCGGCGGCGCCGGGGCGTCGCGGGTGGCGTGGGGTCCGGCTCGAGGGTCGCTGAGGCCATGGTCCGGTCATTGTGCCGCCGGGTGGCCCCCTGTCCTAGAATTGGCAGTCGAGGCGTTCGAGTGCCAACGCCGCGCCGGCCCCGTGCCGGCGCGCGAGGGCTCGGCCGCCGTCCGCGATCGAACCGCAGAACTCCTCCGAGGAACCTGATGCCGACCTACCAGTACGCCTGCACCGAGTGCGGGCACGCCTTCGAGCAGTTCCAGAGCTTCTCCGACGACGCCCTCACCGAGTGCCCCGAGTGCTCGGGCCGCCTGCGCAAGCTGTTCAACGCGGTCGGCGTCGTCTTCAAGGGCAGCGGCTTCTACCGCACCGACTCCCGCTCGGGCTCCGGCGCGGGTTCCAGCTCGGGCTCCGGCTCGACCTCCGGCTCCAGCGACTCCTCCTCCACCACCACGCCCGCGGCCTCCAGCACCCCGACCCCGGCCGCAAGCCCGAGCACCTCGGGCTCCTCGAGCACCGCGGGGAGCTCCACCTCCTGATCGGTGCGGCACCGCTCGGTGGTTGAGGTGCGAGCGAAGCGAGCCTCGAAACCCCCGCACCCGAACACCCACCGGTGATTGAGGTGCGAGCGAAGCGAGCCCTGCCGGTGGTTGAGGTGCGAGCGAAGCGAGCCTCGAAACCCCGCACCCGAACACCCACCGGTACCGCACGGCGTCCGACCCACCGGGTGTTCTGCGGCCCTCGCCCAGGGGCTCGGGCACCTCGACGATCGGTGCCGGCCTGACCCCTGTGGAGGAGCCCGGCACGGTGCCCCGATGCCGACCTAGCGTGCGGCCATGGCCTCCTTCCCGACGATCAGCGCGGGCTGGCATCGCGCCCGGCTCGCCGTGCTGCGCCGCCGCCGTCCGCTCGCCGCGCTCTGTGCGGGCGTGGCGCTCGCCGCCACCCTCCAGACGGTGCGGGCCGAACCGCCGCCCGCGGTGCCGGTGCGGGTCGCGGCCCACGACCTCGCGGCCGGCACCCGCATCGGTGCCGGCGACCTGCGGGTGGTCGACTACGCACCCGGCAGCGTGCCCGACGACGTGGTCGCCGATCCGGTCGGGCAGGTGCTCGCCGGCGGCCTGCGCGCCGGCACTCCGATCACCGGGGCCGCGATCGTCGGGCCCGCTCTGGCCGATCCCGGGGCGGGCAGCGTGGCCGTGCCGGTGCGGCTGCCCGACGCCGGGCTCGCCGCACTGCTGCGGGTGGGCGACGTCGTCGACCTGATGGCCACCGACCCCCAGGCCGGCACGACCATGCCCGTCGCATCCGGGGTGCGGGTGCTGGCGCTGCCGGCGGCCGATCCCGAGCTCGTCGCCGGCGGCTCGGTCGCCGGCCCCGGCGGGGCGGCCGTCGTCCTCGGGGTGCCGGCGGCGCTCGCCGACGATGTGACCGACGCCGCCAGCCGACTCTTCCTCAGCTACGTGTGGGCTGGCTAGGTTGCGGGGACGTACCTGCCGTCCCACGTCACGACACCCCAGGGGGAACCCATGCTCGGCGGATTCAAGAACTTCCTGCTGCGAGGCAACCTCGTCGACCTCGCCATCGCGGTCATCATCGGTACCGCCTTCGGCAAGGTCATCGCCTCCTTCACCGCCTGGTTGACCGCGCAGCTGCCGGCGACCAGCGAGACCTTCGAGGGCGCCAAGGAAGGCAGCGGCGCGTACTTCGCCAACGACGTGATCTCCTTCGTGATCCTCGCGGCGGTCGTCTACTTCTTCGTCGTCGTGCCCTACACCCGGGTCAAGGAGCGCTACTTCCCGAGCGCGCCTCCGGGAACCCCCGAGGACATCCAGCTGCTGCGCGAGATCCGCGACCTGCTCCAGGCGCAGAAGCAGGCCTGAGCGAACCGCGGTCGGCGACCGCTAGATCTTCCCGTGGTGCGGCGGCACCTGGTCCTTCAACCAGGTGTCGCCGTCGCGCTTGCGGGCCTCGGCAGGGTCGCGCTCGTCGGAGGTCGTCTCCGGCATCGTGTCGCCGAAGATCTCGGCCAGCCGACGCCGCCTCTTCCACTCCGGCTCGGGCTGGGCCTGGGGCTGGGGCTGGGGCTGTGCCGCGGCCCGCTCGTCGTCCGCCGCGGTCATGCGCACAGGCCCGCGTCGCGGAGCTCGGCGGCCTTCGCCGCATCGGTCTTCGTGCCGTTGCCGTTGGGGACGTTCGCGGCGCTGATGGCGTCGGAGTTGAGACGGCGGGCCAACGGCTCGTCGTTCTTCAGCCGCGACCACACGGTGGCGGCGTCGGGGGTCCACACGAGGTGGTTGGGGTTCTGCGGGTCGACGGTGTTGGGGATCGTCAGGAAGCGGATGTTGTCCAGGCCGATGCCGGCGAACTCCGAGCCGAGCCTGGCGATCTTCACCAGGTTGCCCAGGCCGCTGTCGAGGGTGAGCGACTTCGTGGCGGCGTCGAGGAAGGACAGGATGCGGTCGGGTCGGCTGAGCGTGCCGGCGGAGACGACGGCGTGGGCCATCGAGGCCACGAACGCCTGCTGGCGCTTCATGCGGCCGATGTCGGAGCCGCCGCTGACGGCGTACCGCTCGCGCACGTAGTTGAGCGCCTGCTGGCCGCGCAGCTTGCGGGTGCCGGCGGGCAGGTAGATGCCGTGGGCGCGGTCGTCGATGGTCTCGGGGATGCAGACCTGCACGCCGCCGACGGCGTCCACCATCCCGCGGAAGCCCTCGAAGTCGACGACGACGAAGTGGTCGAGGCGGATGCCGGTGAGCCGCTGGAACTGCTGCACCGTGCAGGCCGGCCCGCCGAGCGCGTAGGCGGCGTTCCACATCTGGTACGTCGCGGCCGGGATGATCGAGCCGTCGTCGGCCTTGCACGCGGGGCGGTCGACCATCGAGTCGCGCGGGATGCTGACGCCGTAGGCGCGGGTGCGGTCGGCGGAGACGTGGAAGAAGATCGTGGTGTCGGAGCGGGCGCCGCCGCCGGTGAGGCCGTCGATGTTGTTGCCGGCGCCGTCGCGGGTGTCCGAGCCCATGACGAGCAGGTTGATCGGCTGCTTGGGACCCTCGACCTCGACCTTGTCGGGCTGCTCGCCGACGATGCGGTCGGAGAGGTCGAGCACGGTCAGGTTGCTGCTGAGGTGGCGGTAGAGGTACGCCCCGGACAGCCCGGTGACCATCGTCAGCACGATCAGCGTGACCATCAGCGCCGTCCCGATGCGGCGCCGCCGCGGCGGCTTCGCCCGCCGCTTGCCCGGGGTCGACGACGGCGTCAGCGGCACGTCGTCGGTGGAGGTCACCCGATCATTGTGCGAGCGGGGCGGGAGCGGAGCCAAAACGGTCCCGGTCCGGGTGCGGGCACTCCTCGATCGCGAGCGGTCGAGGTGCGAGCGAAGCGAGCCGTCCCGGTGGTCGAGGTGCGAGCGAAGCGAGCCGCGAGACCCCCGCACCCGAACACCCACCGGTACCGCACGCCGATTGCCTCACCGGGTCTCGCGGCTCGTCGCCAACGCTCCTCGCACCTCGACCACCGACAGCGATCACTCCTCGATCGCGAGCGCCCCCGTCGGACAGGCGGCCACCGCGACCTGGATGCGGGCCCGCTCGGAGTCCGGGGGGTTCGGGTCGTGGATCTCCAGTGCGCCGTCGTCCCCGATCTCGAAGACGTCGGGGGCGAACGACTCGCACATGCCCGAGGAGCAGCAGCGGGAGGCGTCGAAGGTGAGGCGCATGGCGGTCACCGGCCTTCGGGGGTGAAGGTCACCGGCATCGAGGAGACGGTGTGGAAGAACGTGCCGTGGCCGTAGACGGTCTCGCCGCTGACGGCGATGTCGGGCAGTCGCGTGAGGAGTTCGCGGAAGGTCGCGGCGAGCTGACGGCGCGCGAGCTGGTTGCCCAGACAGTGGTGGATGCCGCCGCCGCCGAAGGAGATGTGCTTGTTCGGGGTGCGGCCGAGGTCAAGGCGCTCGGGGTGCTCGAAGACGTCGGTGTCCCAGTTGGCCGAGGCGTAGAACATGATCACCTTGTCGCCGGCGGTGATCCGCTGCCCGCCGAGCTCGCAGTCGCGGGCCGCGGTGCGGCGGAAGGTCATGATCGGCGTCGCCCAGCGCACGATCTCCTCGACAGCCGGGGCCAGGCGCCCGGCGAGGTCCTCCATCAGCCAGGCGCGCTGCTCGGGGAAGTCGGTGAGCGCCTTCATGCCGTGCGCGGTGCTCTGCCGGGTGGTGTCGTTGCCGGCCACCATGAGCAGGGCGAAGAAGGAGGAGATGTCGGCGTCGGTGAGGCGCTCGCCGTCGATCTCGGCCTGCACGAGAGCGGAGACGAGGTCGTCGCCGGGGTGGGCACGACGCTCGGCGATGATCTCGCCGGCGATCACCTGGAAGCGGGTGAGCGATTCGAAGAGGACGGCGATCGTCTCGTCGGGGTCGCCGCCGGGCAGGTCGCGGTAGGTGGCGATGAGCTCCGAGGTCTCGGCCAGGGTCAGCCGGTGGTGCTCGGGCACATCCATCATGTCGAAGATGTTGTGCATCGGGACGAGCATCGCGACCTCGCGCACGAAGTCGACCTCGCCCTTGGCGGCGATGTCGTCGACGATGCGCCGGGCGTTGGCCTCGATGCGGTCCTCGATGCGCGCCATCTGCTTGGGCGTGAACGCCGAGACCAGCAGCCGACGGATCTTGGTGTGGTCGGGCGGGTCCATGGCGATGAACCCCTGGGCGGCGTCCAGCAGCTCCTTGGGCACCGAGTCGAAGACGATGCCCTCGCCGGAGAGGAAGTCGTCGTGGCGGCGGGTGACCTCGACGAGGTCGGCGTGCCGGACGACGGCCCAGAAGCCCTGGTCATTCGGGTCGTCGATGAGGCGGCCCTCGACCGGCGGGTGCCAGGAGATCGGACGCGCGGCCCGCAGCTCGGCGAAGGTGCGCTCGCGCTCGGCGGCGGTCGAGGACCAGAAGGCCAGCGAGGAGAGGTCGGCCGGGTCGTAGGGGCGCTCGGCTCGCCCGGACGCCTCGGGTGTGGCGGGTGTGGCAGGTGCGGCGGCTGCGGGTTCGACGACGGTGTCCATGGTGGCCTCCGGTGGCGGCATCGGGTGACGTGCGTCTCACGCTCGGACAAAAATAGAAAAATGTCAACGATGGGCGACGGAACCGTCGAAGCTGTCTGGCCTACCCTGATGCCCGTGAAGACCGTGGCCGACGTCCGCGACCGGGCGCGGGCCGGCGTGCGCGACGTCGTCCTCGACGCCGCCCGCGAGGTCACCCTCGACCAGGGCTGGCGAGCTGTGCGGATCGGCGCCCTGGCCACCCAGGTCGGGCTCAGCCGCCAGTCGGTGCACCTCGTCTTCGGCACCAAGGCCCAGCTCGGCAGCGACCTCGTGCACCGCGAGATCGACCAGCTGCTCACCGGCATCGGCGCGGCCCTCGACGCCCACCCCGGCGACCCGCTCGCCTGCATCCGCGAAGCGGCCACCGTCACCCTGACCTCGATGGCCGAGAACCCGCTGCTCCAGATCATCATCAGCGGCGGCGGAGACGAGGACCTCCTGGCCCTGCTGACCTCGCGCGGCGACTGGATCCTGCGCCAGGCCACCGAGCTGCTGCACACCTGGGCGGCCCGCGAACTCCCCGACGTCGAGCCGGCCCGCATCGAGTCGATGGCCGAGCCCGTCGTCCGCCTCTGCCTGAGCCACGGCGTCACCCCGACCCAGCCCATCCCCGATGCCGTCGACAGCCTCGTGCGCATCTCCTGCCTGCTGATCGGCCTGCCCGACCCCGGACCGTGACCGGTCCTCGCCGCGACGACAGGACGGGACCGGGCCACCTGTCGCGCAGCCCGGTCCCGCCCCCAGCGAGCGGATCTCAGCTCATCGCCGGTGGACCCGGATCGTCACGGCCTTGACGCCGGCCATCGTCGTCGCGTTGCCGAGGTACTCGACGACGAGCCCGTGTCGGCCGACCGCGAGGTGTCGCGGCAGCTTCAGCGTCAGACGTCCGTCCGCGAGTCGGCCAGCCGCGATCGAGCGACCGTCGATGCTCGCCGTCACCCGCCCGGATGCCGGCACGTCGTCCGCGGAGACCGTGACGACCACGGAGGCACGACGATCCCGGACGATGCGCGGCACCGCGACCGTGACGACCGGCGTGGCCTTGCTCGGCGCCTGGTCGGTCACCGCCACCCCCTGGTAGCGGGACGTGCCGTCGGCGTCCCGGCTGAACTGGGAGAAGGTCTCGTCCCAGATCCGCCAGCTCTCCTCGTTGATGTAGGCGTGGCCCATGCCGGCGATCGTCGTGCTGACCACCATCGGCACCCGCCCGTTGAAGAAGGTGCGCGTCGTGAACTTCCCGGAGCGATAGACCTGCGGCGCGTCCTCCGTGCCGTCGGCGGCCTTGAAGAAGTCCGCGGTCTTGCGCTGGTAGCTCGCGGCATCGTCGTAGTTCGGGTAGATCGAGTTGGCGGCGTCGGCCGAACCCCCGTAGAAGGCCACCGGCATGCGATCGACCATCGTCGACGCGAAATCGGCCAACGGCTTGGTCGAGGTGTCGTGGATGGACGACGTCGGCGCGATGGCGGCGAAGAAGTCCGACCCGAAGACGCCTGCGGTGATGGTCATGCCGCCGCCGTTGGAGTGGCCGGTGACGTAACGCCGGGAGGCGTCGACCGCATAGGTCTGGTCGATGGAGTCGCTGATCGACCGGAAGAAGTCGACGTCGCTGTAGGTCGGCACGGCCGGATCGCCGGTGACGAGCCAGTCCTGGTCCTTCGTGATGGCGTTCCAGTTGTTGGTCGGGTACCGCGAGTCGGCGTAGTCGCGCGGGTACGCCGTCGGGAACACCGCGATGAAGCCGCGGGCCTCGGCGACCTCGTCCCAGTCGGTGTGCTCGAGGATGATCTCGCCGTTGCACTGCCGCCCGTGCAGCACGTACACGACCGGCACCGGCGTGTCCGGGTGCTGCCGCACCGATGTCGGGACGTACTGGATCCACTGGCGCATCCGGCCGTCGACGAGCTTCTTCTCCACCGAGTAGCCGGGCGCGGTGAGGTCGACGGTGCGCTTGAGGATGCCGCCCGGCTCGCCCAGGAAGCGGCGGACGCCGTGCAGGAAGTCGGGGAAGACCTCGTCGGCGTGCTGGTCGAGCCAGGTCTCATCGACGCCCTCGCTGAGCCAGACCTGCGCGACCGCCTCGGTGTTGCGAGGGTTCTCGTCCGGGCGCAGCCGGGACTGGTAGGCGACGGCCCCGAGCGCGTTGACGCTGGGCGACGACGCGACGTTGGCCGCCTCCTTCCAGAAGTCGACCTGCGCGTCCTGCGCCTGGCCGTGCGAGATCATCCAGACCGGCATGGCGATCCGTGCCCGCATCAGGTCGGGGAAGGCTGCCGAGACCGGTGTCGTCCGAGCGCGGTCGCGCGCGGAGGCCGGCACGTCCGCGGCGTCGAAGGTCGCGATGCCGGCCCAGTTGATGGGCGCGAGCATCCCGGCCATCTGGGCCATCGCCCCACCGCTCCCGTACCCGACCGCGTAGATCTTGCTCTCGTGGACCGCGTACATCTCGTTCTTCGCCGACATCGCCGAGCGCACGGCGTTGACGAAGGCCATGTCGCTGGTGTCGTCGCTGCTGAGGTCCCACGTGCCGTCGGGCGCAGCGAGCACGGCGACCACCGTCTTGTTCGCTTCCGCGATCGCCTTCCAGTGCTCGTCCTCGATGAGCGTGGGCGCGTCGACGCCGTCGCCGGCCAGCACGATGATGCCGGTGGCCGACAGCTGGAAGCCGTTCGGGATGTAGAGGTGGTAGCCGAAGGTCTGCTGGGTTCCGGCGTAGGTCGCGGTGATCGACTTCTGCCACAGCTTCCCGTCGAACTGGCCGCGGTAGGGGTCCAGCGGGTCCACGCGGTCGTAGAGCGCGGGGCGCACCCAGACCGTGCCCTGATCGGGCTGGGCGCGGCCGGCCGCCGAACTCGTGGGAGCTCCCAGGCCCCAGGTGCCGAGGGCGCATGCGGTGGCGAGGGCCAGACCCACTCCACGTCGCATGCGGGTTCCGATCATCATCTGTGACTCCTTCACGTCTCCGCCGGGGCTGGGGGAACCCGGTCGGGTGTGATGGTCGACACAGCAGCGTTCAAGGGTCAATGATCCTGAAACAACGCACCCCCAGGGGGCTTTCAAAGCCTCGATGAGTCAAAGAAGGTCCAGCATGCCGTCAGACCCCGGAGCACGATCCCGCTCGCGGTCGCTCGTCCTCGCCGTGGTCGAGGACCACGGACCGCTCACGCGGTCGGAGATCGTCCGTCGCACCGGTCTCGCACGCGCCACCGTCGCTCGGGCGATCGCCGACCTGAGGGGCTCGGGGCGACTGCTCGAGGACGACGCTGCCGGCGAGATCGAGGGTCGCGGGCGCCGTCCCGGCCTCCTGCACGCCTCACCGGACACGAGGGTCGCGGTCGGCATCGATCTCGGCCATCGACACCTCACCGCCGCGCTGGGCACCCTCCGCGGCGACGTCATCGCCGAGGAGCGGCGCGAGGTCCCCGAGGACGACCACCCGGGCTCGCTCTCCGGCAGCCTTCCCGACCTGCTGCGCTCCCTCCTCGATCGTGCCGGGCGGGCAGCGGACGACGTCGTCGGCACCGTGCTCGGCGTCCCGGCTCCGATCATGGACGGTCGCGTCGTCGACGATCAGATCCTGCCGCTGTGGCGCGGCATCGACGTCCCTGCCCTCCTCGGCACCGCCGTCGGGGGTCCGGTCGCCGTGGAGAACGACGCCAACCTGGGGGTCTGGGGCGAGGTCCGCGGCGTGCGACCGTCCCTGCGCGACGTCATCTACGTCAAAGTGAGCTCGGGTATCGGCGCCGGCATCGTGAGCGGAGGGGTGCTCCTGCGCGGCGACCGCGGGCGAGCCGGTGAGATCGGGCACCTCTCGCTCCGGACCGACGGACGGGTCTGCCGCTGCGGCAACCGCGGCTGCCTGGAGACGGTCTCGTCGGTGCCGTCGATGGTCCGCGATCTGGCCCAGGCGCACGCGGAGGTCGGCACCGCCGAGGACCTGCGGCGTCTGCTCCACGCGGGCGATCCGCCCGCCCGTCGCGTGGTCCGCGATGCCGGCGAGGCCGTGGGCCAGGCGCTCGCCGGGCCGGTCAGCCTGCTCTCGCCACGGGCCGTGGTCGTCGGGGGTGGGGTCGTCGACGTCGGCGACGACTTCCTGGACGGACTGGAGATCGGGCTCTCCCGCTTCGTCCGGCAGGAGTTCCGATCGGGCCTGGATCTGCGTCACGCATCCTTCGGCGACCGCAACGAGATCATCGGTGCGCTCTGGGCCGCTATCGGCCTGCGGACGTCGACCCTGATCGGGCAGCGAGGGGACGCCGATGCCGTCATCGCATGAATCGTCCTCGACCGTCTCCCTCCAGCGCCGCCAGGAACTCGGCCGCTTCCTGCGCGCAGCCAGGGCGCGGGTCCGACCCGACCGTGCGGACGCGGACGCGCAGGGCGACGGCGAGCGCCGCCGCACCGGCGGCCTGCGACAGGACGAGATCGCGGCCCGTGCGGGCATCAGCCGGACGTACTACGCACGACTGGAGCAGGGGCGCCTGGACCGGGTGTCGCCGCAGGTCCTCGGAGCTCTCGCGCGGGCCCTCGATCTCGATCAGGCCGAGCAGACCTTCCTCAGCCGCATCCTCCTCGACACAACGCTCGCCTCCCAGGACGACCCCGGTGGACTGCGCTCCTCGGTTCGATCGCTCGTCGCCGACAGCCGACCCTCACCCGCGTTCGTGCTCGGCCGCGGGATGCGCTTCCTCACCCTCAACACCCTCGCCTGTCGGCTGATGTTCGACGTCGACGAGCTTCCGGCCCGCACCGACAACCTGGCCGTGTGGACCTTCCGGGCACCGGCGGCGCGTCGCCTCTACCTCGACTGGGACGCCGTGGCCGCCGACGTCGCGGCCATCCTCCGGATGGATCTGGCCACCGAGACGCCGCCCGATCGCGCTGCCGCGGACGTCGTCGCCGAGTTGCGATCGACCAGCGCGGACTTCCGGCACATCTGGGCGCGAGGGGAGGTGTCGGAGTGCAGCCATGGCACGAAGCGGTTCGCGCACCCGCGGGTGGGCGAGATGGAGCTCCACTACGAGGCGTTCGGCGTGCCGGCGCGGGTGGACCAGAAGCTGATCGTCTACCGGGCCGAACCGGGCTCGATCTCCGAGGACCGACTCACCGCTCTGGAGGAGCGAGCCTCGCGTTAGGCTCGGCCCGGCCGCGCGACCTCCGCACCGGCCCCGCCCCAGTAGCTCAGTGGATAGAGCAGCCGCCTCCTAAGCGAAAGGTCGCCAGTTCGACTCTGGCCTGGGGCACATGGCCTCCCGCTCCGCGCGTACCCCCGCCGAGACCCTCGCCGCCCGGCTGCTCGACGCCCAGGTGCGCCACCACGTCGAGCGGCTGACGGGGGACGACGCCGCGGCCGAGATCGCCGCCCTGGCGCACGACCTGCTGGCCACCGCCGAGCGGCACCCGATCGCCGACGTGCTGGACGCCGAGGCGATCGCCGACATCGTCGCCCGCGCGCTGCGCGACGTGCCGCCGAGCGCAGCGGTGAGCGGCATCGTGGAGATGGCCCTCGACCTGGTGGTCGCCGGCCCCGAACGTCCGCATCCGCTCGGCGCGCTCGTCGACCGCGACCAGGTGGAGCGGCTGATCGACGAGACCCTGGCGCTGCATCCGCTGCTCGAGCAGCGCCTCGACCGGCTCGCCGATGCGCCGTCCGTCGGCGTGGTCGCCTCCCGCTTCATGGGGCGCATCGTCGGCGAGGTGATCGAGGCCAACAAGGCGGTGGCCGGCAAGGTGCCCGGCCTCGGGTCGCTGGTGAACCTGGGCACGGGTGCCGCCACCAAGCTCGTCGGCGCCGCCGACAAGCAGCTCGACGGCCTGCTCGGCGACGCTGTCGGCAAGGGCGGCAGCCTCGCGGTCAAGCGCCTCAACCGCATCCTGCTGGAGACCCTGCGCGACCCCGCCACCCGCGAGGCCCTGCTCCAGGTCTGGGACCTCGCCGCCGCCGGCACCGTCGACGGCGTCTCGGACGCCGCGGCCCGCGAGCACCTCGGCGGGCTGGTCGACGCTGTCCACGAGATCGTCGTGACCACCGCCGGCACCGAGGAGGTCGCCTCCCTCGGGCGGGCCGTGGTGGCCGCGTTCCTCGACCGGTTCGGCGGCTACACGGCCGCCGAACTGCTCGAGCAGCTCGACCTGGGCCGCGAGGACCTCGTGGCGGACGCCGTCCGGCTGGCGCCTCCGGTGCTGACCGCGCTGCGCGACTCCGGCGATCTCGAGCGTCTGCTGCGGGCGCGCCTGGAGCCCTTCTACGCCTCGGCCGAGGTGCTCGACCTGCTCGCCGGCACCGATTGATCGCCCTGCCTACGCTCTGCGCGTGAGCTCGCAGACGGAGGAACTCGACGGCGTCGCCGGGTGGTCGGTCGAGCTCATGGAAGACCTCGGCAGCCCCGGCGCCGGGCTCGCGATCGCCCTGGAGAACCTCTTCCCGCCGCTGCCGAGCGAGGTGATCCTGCCGCTGGCCGGCTTCACCGCGGCTCGCGGCACCTTCGGTGTCGTCGAGGTGCTCATCTGGACGACCCTGGGGTCGCTGGTCGGCGCCGTCGTCCTGCACCGCCTCGGCTGGGCGCTCGGCCGCGAGCGGATGCTGCGGATCGTCGAGCGGATGCCGCTGGTCAAGGCCGAGGAGGTCGTGCGAGCCGAGGCCTGGTTCGCACGCCACGGCGACAAGGCCGTCTTCTACGGGCGGATGATCCCGCTGTTCCGCAGCTTCATCTCCGTGCCCGCCGGCGTGGAGCGCATGCCGCTGCCGCGCTTCATGCTGCTCACGACCGCGGGCAGCGCGATCTGGAACACCGTCTTCGTGCTCGCCGGCTACCACCTCGGGGAGAACTGGCACGTGGTCGAGACCTACGCGGGCGTGCTCCAACTCGTGGTCCTGGGCGTGGTGGCGGGCGCCGCGGTGTGGTGGGTGACCGCTCGGGTACGGGCCGCCCGCGGCGCGACGCCGTCCACCTGAATCCGCTGCCGTCGCCCACAGCTGGGGCATAGGATCTCGACCAGACCGCCGCACCGGCGGACCCCTCGCTCCCCGATGGAGGAGGCCCCATGGGCCGACACTTCGGATCGGTGATCCTCGTCGACCCGGCGGGTCGCGTGCTGCTCCAGGAGCGCGACGAGCACCCGGAGATCGACCCCGAGACCTGGGGCTTCTGCGGCGGCCACCTCGAGGACGACGAGGCGCCGCTGCCGGGCGCCCTGCGCGAGCTCGCGGAGGAGACCGGCGTCGTGCTCGACCCCGCCTCGCTGCGGCTCATCGCCGAGGTGCCGCTCGACCGCGGGCCGCACCGCGACGACCGTGCCTGGGTCTACGCCGCCCCGACGCGCCTGACCGACGACGACATCGTGCTCGGCGAGGGCCGTCGGATCGTGTTCGTCGAGCCCGACGTGACGCCGTCCCTGCCGCTCTCGACGCTGGCCGGGATCGTGCTGCCGGGCTTCCTGGAGTCCTGCGCTCACGCCGAGCTGGCCCGCGCGGCGTCCCGCGGCTGACGGGTCAGGCCGCGACGGGGACGGCGTGCGCGTCGCGCAGCGCCACCGCGAGATCGCGCATCTCCCGGGGGAGCCGGACCTCCTCGAGCGGCACCGTGGCCGGCGACCAGAACTCGCGCAGGCACTCGGCCAGCATCGAGCGGTACGCCGGCGAGGAGTCGGGCAGGCGGCGCAGGTACTCCGGCAGATCGACGGGCAGGATGCGGCGGTACCAGAGGTCGCGGACGGCGCGGCCGGCCTGCTCCTCGACGTAGGAGGTCGACCAGCGCTTGGTGACGACGCGGTCGGCGAGGTCGGCGAGGTCGCCGCGCTGCTGGCTGATCGAGCTGCCGTCGCGGCGGATGCGCCACAGGTACACCGGCATGCGCAGGGAGTCGATCGATCGGGCCGCCAGCAGGGCCCGGGTGAGCGTCGGCTGGTCCTCGTAACGGACGCCGGCCGGGAACCCCAGGGCGGCGTCGTCCCAGAAGGAGCGCCGGAAGACCTTGTTCCACGCGAAGCAGTCGGCCAGCAGCAGCGGGGCGTCGTCGAGGTCGACGCCGAGCAGGTCGCGCCGGTGGTTCTCCTTCATCAGCGGCGTCAGCGAGGTGCGCCGGCCCTCCCAGCGGTACGCCGTGCCGATGGCCAGGTCGGACCCGGTGGATTCCAACGCACCGATGAGGTGCTCGTAGGCGCCGGGGCAGACGACGTCGTCGCTGTCGGCGAAGGCCAGGTAGCGGCCGACCGCCAGCCGGGTGCCGGCGTTGCGGGCGGCGCCCAGACCGGCGTTGGCCTGGTGGACGACGCGCACGCGCGGGTCTGCGGCTGCGAACCGGTCGGCGATCTCGCCGGTGCGATCGGTCGACCCGTCGTCGATCACGATGACCTCGAGGTCGCGATGCGACTGCTCGAGCACGCTGGTCAGACAGGCGGGGAGGTAGCGGTCCACGTTGAACGCGGGGACGACGACGCTGAGCGCGGTGGGGCGGCGCCGGGTCGTCGAGAGCATGGGGCGACGCTAGGGCGACGGGGTGAACAGCGGGTGGGCTGCGGGCGTCCGCTCGGCCAATGACGGCGGGCCGTCGGCCCCGTCGGCGATCCGTCACCCCTGGGTCGCCCGGAGGCAACCGGACGTTCTCCGGCCGGTCCTAGCGTGCCGAACGGTCGGCGCCGCGCCGTCCGTGATGGAAAGAGGACCCTGCATGCTCGACCACCTGCAACTGCCCGACGATCTGGTGCCGGGGGCGGTGGTGATGAGCGAGGCCGAGGCGCCCGCCGTCCGTGCCGAACGGGACGCCGTCCGTCGTCGCCTGGTGCTGGTCGCCGGGTCAGGACGCAGCGGCACCAGCCTGATGGCGGGCATCCTGCGCCAGGTCGGGTTGCACGTCCCGCAGCCGGAGGTGCCGGCCGACCACACCAACCCGAAGGGCTTCGCCGAGCCGCAGTGGGCCGTGGACTTCCACGACCTGCTGCTGCGCCGGGTCAACGTGCAGGTCGGCGACGCCCGGCCGCAGGCGTGGTTCGAGACCGGCCGCGCCGGCGCCCGCGAGGCGAACCGCGCCGAGCTGACCGAGTGGCTGGCCGCGGAGTTCGCCGGGGCCGACACCCTGGTGGTCAAGGACCCGCGCATCGCCTGGTTCCTCAGCATGTGGCGGGTCGCGGCGCTGCGCTGCGGCGCGGAGACCGCCGTGGTCAGCATGATCCGCCATCCCGCCGAGGTCGTGGCCAGCAAGGGCACGTACTACGGCGGACGGCTCGGCGACATCCACCGCCTCGCCGGCTGGACCAACCTGATGCTCTTCACCGAGCGCGCCAGCCGGCACACGCCGCGCGCGTTCGTGCGCTACGACGACCTGCTCACCGACTGGACGCGCACCGTCACCGGCGTGGGCGACCTGCTCGACCTCACCGAGATCAAGCACGCGAGCACCCAGCGGATGCAGGAGATCCACGACTTCGTCGACCCCGACCTGCACCGGGTGCGCCGCACCTGGGACGACCTCGACGTGCCCGCGGGGCTGCGCGAGATCGCCGACGCCACCTGGGTCGAGCTGAACCGGATGGCCGACCCGGGCCATGACACCGCGGCCGCGCACGCCCGCTTCGACGAGCTCCGCGCCGCCTACGCCACGCTCTACGGCGAGGCCGAGGCCCTGGCCGCGGCCAGCATCGAGGCGGCGGGACCGGCGTTCCTGCGGGCCACCCGCGCTGCCCGGGCGAGCGCCGCCGAGGCCGCCGCGCAGGCGGCGTACGACGCCGCCTCCCCGCCGCGCAAGGCCTACCTGCGGGCGCGGCGCGTGGCCGGACGCGTGCGCCGCCGCTGGCGCGAGCGCCGCGAACTGCGGGCCGGTCTGCGCGCGGAGGCCGAGGCGTGAACACGGCGACCCGCTCCCCCGACCTGGTGATCCCGAGCATCGAGGGGCACCCCGGGTACGACGTCAGCTGGCCGCGGGAGGCGGCGTCCCTCGAGCGCGGCGTGACCGCGGTGCTGCGGGTGCGCAACGAGGCCCGCAACCTGCCGTGGGCGCTGCCGCCGCTGCTGCGCTCGGGCTACCGCATCGTGGTCGTCGACAACGGCTCGGACGACGGCACCGCCGACGTCGCCCGCCGGGTCGCCGCCGAGCACGGCGCGACCGACCGCGTCGAGGTCACCGCCTACCCCTTCACCATCAGCCGCTGCGGCGACGAGCACCTGCGCACCCACGAGCGGTCCGTGCACAGCCTCGCGCACTTCTACAACTGGAGCTTCGCGCACGTGCGCACCGCCTACTCGCTGAAGTGGGACGGCGACATGGTGCTCACCGACGAGGGCGTGGCGACCTTCGCCGACCTCGCCTGGCAGCTCGAGCACGTCGAGGCCGTGGTCTCGATGCCGCGGCACCCGCTCTTCGTCGAGAGCCCCTCGGTGGCCTACCTCGACCGCTACCTGATCAACGTGGAGGAGTACCTCTTCCCGATGGGCGAGGCCTACCGGCACGTGAAGGCCTTCGAGTGGGAGATGCGCATGGTGCCGCGCGGCACCGAACGGCTGCGGCTGCCCGAGGGCCTGTGCGTCGAGCTCAAGCACCTCGACAGCGACGAGTTCGACCACTGGGACGGTCAGGCCGCCTTCGGCTCCACCGAGCGCACGCGGCGCAAGGCGCGGGAGTGGCAGGTCTTCAGCGAACTGCGGGCCGGACGCGGTGCTCAGCTGGCCGGCGTCGAGCGCATCGAGGCGCCCGCGGGCGTGCACGTGGTCGACCACGTCGCCCACACGTGGCTGCCCGCGCAGCGTCGTCCGCTCACGGTGCCGCCGCATGAGCGGGAGCCGCGAACCGCGTCGTGAGACGCGCGGTGAACTCCTCGACGCTGAGACGGCCGTCGGCGACGGCACAGGTCGACCAGGCCGAGACGTCGACGCCGCTGAGCTCCGCGAAGAGCTCGAGGTCGGGGGCGTAGCGCTCGACGAGGCCGGCGATCTGCTCGACCGTCGGACGATCCGGCGAGAGGGCCGGCTTGCCCTTCATCCCGTGCGGCAACGACGGCACGTCGTCGAGCCGCGGCAGGCCGAGGTGGTCGGTCACCCGGTGCACGGTGGCCACGTGGTCGGCGATGAGTTCGCGCATGTCGAGCACCAGGAAGGCCTCGCGTCCGAAGACCTCGATGCCATGGCGCAGCTGGGCGCCGTAGTAGCCGCGCACGACGCCGGAGTGCATGCGGAACGCGTGGACGTTCGTGCGCGGGGGCCGCTGCGGCTGCGGCACCTCGGCGGGGTCGGGGGCGAAACGGGTGAGGAACCGCGCCCAGCTCACCGCCTCGGCAGGCCACCGGTTCGAGATCATCTGCCACTGCGAGACCAGCCGCTCGATCGGGTCGCGCACGAGCACGATGTGGCGCAGCGCGGGGTCGTAGCGGTGCATGCGCTCCAGCGCCTGGGGCCACCACAGGTACAGCGGGGTCGCGTCGCCGGCCATGACCTGGCGGGGGTCGGTGCGGGGCACGGAGTAGTCGGCGAAGTCGTGCTCGGCCCAGCGACGGCTCTCGTCGTCGAAGTAGTGCCACTCCTTGACCGGCGCGGGCGCGAGGTGGGGGTGATGACGCAGCAGCAGCGCGAGGGACGTCGTCCCGGCCTTCTGCGAGCCGGACACGACGTAGCCGACCCGCACGGTGCTGTGCGTGCTCACGCGGGGCGAGGTTACCGCCGCGGGAGCGTCGTCCGGGCGCCTCGGACGGCGTCCCGGCGAAGGTTCACCGTCTGGTCGCCGGCGGTTCGGCACGCCGTCACGACCCGTCTCACGGTGCGAGTGACCCGGGCCGCCGATTCTCGTTGTCACCGGGGCGCACCGCACACTGGAGCGCCCGCCGCCCGCCCGCCATCCCGCCACGGAGGACTCCCCATGCACCAGCGCCCTGTGCTGCTGTGGTGGGTCGGTGCGTTCGCCGTCGTCGGGCTGCTCATCGTCGGCGGCCCGGTCGCGGCCCTGCTGAGCGGGCCGCCCCCGGCCCTCTCGGCCACCACGGCGATCGACCCGCTCACCGGCATGCCGGTCGCCCCGGCCACCGTCGCACCCGTCGGCGACGCCACGGCCGCGGCGCAGGGCAGTGACGGCGGCGCCGCCTCCGAGGTGCCGACCGCGGCCCCCACGGGCGGCACCGGACGCACCTGGTTGACCGGCACCGACCTCGGTGCCCGCATCGGCGGCTTCAGCTACCGCTGGTACCCCGACGGCTCGATCACCCCCGACCCGGCGTGGGTGCGGGCCAACATCGTCACCGAGCAGGTGCCGATCATCGGGTCGATGACCTGCCACCGCCTCATCTTCCCGCAGCTGCGCGCGGCGCTGCGCGAGATCCAGCGCGACGGGCTGGCCTCGCTGATCAAGACCGACCAGTACGCCGGCTGCTACGTGCCGCGGTTCATCGACCGCGATCCGAGCCGCTCGCTGTCGCTGCACTCCTTCGGCATCGCCTTCGACCTCAACACCGCCACCAACCAGCTCGGCACGGCCGGCGACATGGACCCGCGCCTGGTCGCGATCTTCCAGAAGTGGGGCTTCGCCTGGGGCGGCAACTGGACGTCGCGTCCCGACCCGATGCACTTCGAGCTCTACGCGCTGGAGTCCCCGCGCTGACACCGGCTCGCGTTAGCGTGCGCCCATGACCCACGTCGTCGACTTCGCGACCGTCTCCACCGCCGGCCTGGAGTCCTCCCCGGTCGCCGAGGCCCTGGCCGGGCTGCGGGCGAACGAGGCGCGGTACTTCTCCACCAAGTACGGGCACACGTTCGCCACCGAACCGGCGGCCGAGGTCCCCGACCTGGTGGCCTACGTGCACCGCATCCTGGCCGAGGAGCGCGACCTGCACATCGCCTCGACTCCGCTGGAGGCGAGCTCGTTCGAGGTCGAGGGCATCCGGTGGACCCACGTGTTCTACGAGTCGGGCCTGGCGATCAACGTGCTGTGGACCCTCGAGGAGGGCGGCAAGCGGGCCGTCGGCTTCAAGCTCTCCGACGGCATGGAGGTGCCTGTGGAGCTCGCCGACCGGTTCAAGTTCGCCCGCCAACGCTCGAAGCTGGCCGGCACGATCCGCGGCAGCTACTTCGTCATCAAGGGCGAGTACTAGCCGCTCGGCGCGGCAGCGCGCGGCGCAGCGCGTAGGCGAGCGCGCCGAGCACCTCGGCCCGCTCGCCCAGCACCCCTTCGACGACCGGGACGGCGTCGCGGGCGATCGCACCGGCGGCCAACGCCTCGCGCAGCGGGCCGAGCAGCGGCTCGCCGACCCCGGCGAGCGTGCCGCCGACGATGACCACGCCCGGATCGAGCAGGTTGCACACCGAGCCGAGGACGCCGCCGATCGCCCGGCCGACCTCGTCGAGCACGCTGGCCACCGCCGGATCCTCCAGGCGGCCGAGCACCTCCTCGAGACCGCCGTCCTCGACCAGACCGAGGCGGCGCAGCACCGCGCCCGCACCGGCCACCGTCTCCAGGCAGCCGCGGTTGCCGCAGGTGCAGGGCAGTCCCTGCGGATCGACGACGGTGTGTCCGAGCTCGCCGGCGGTGCCGCGGGCGCCGGTGAACAGCTCGCCGTCGACGATGAGGCCGGCGCCGACACCGGTGGCGATCTTGACGTAGAGGACGGCGTCGGTGGTGCCGTGGCCCCGGGTCCACTCCCCCAGCGCGCCCAGGTTGGCGTCGTTCTCGATGTGCACGTCGAGGCCGAGCGCGGCAGCCATCGCGGCCCGGGCGGGCACCCCGCGCCAACCGGGCAGCACGGTGCTGTCGCCCAGGCTGTCGCGGGCCCGGTCGACGGGTCCGGGCAGGCCCATCGCCACCGACACCACGTCGTCCCGGCCGGCGTCGGCATCGGCGAGGGCGGTGTCGACGAGGCCGACGACGCGGGCGATCTGCTCCTGCGCACTCGAGCCCGGCACGACGGGCGCGGCCCGTTCGGCGAGGACGGCGTGCGCGAGGTCGGCCACCGCCACCCGGGCGTGGCTCTTGCCGAGGTCGATGCCGACGGCGAGGCCGGTGGCGCGGGTGAGCCGCAGGTCGAGCGCCGGGCGTCCCGCGCGGACGGCGGTCTCGGTGTCAGCGTCGGCCTGCACGAGGGTGCCCTCGGCCATGAGGCCGGCGACGACCGTGGAGACGGTCGAGTCGGCGAGCCCGAGGCCGCGGGCCAGCGCGGTGCGCGAGGCCGGTCCGGCGGCGGCCAGGCGCCGCAGGATCAGCTCGGTGGCGTCGGCGCGGGCCATGCCTCGTCCTCTCGGTCCTGCGGGCGGGAGGGCCAGTCGTATCACCCTCCGGGCAGGGCGTGACCCGGGGGCCGGAGGCTCGTTGTGACGGTCACCATACTTCGAAACCGAAGAAACGACCCGGAGCTCCGATGTCCCCCTCCCCCCGCACCGCCCTGGCCACCGTCGCCCTCGCCGTCGCCGCCACGGTCTCGGCCACCCTCCTCGCCGCGGCGCCGTCGGCTCCGGCGTACGCCGGCACCGCCGAGACCGCCGCGGCCCGGGCCGCCGACCCGTGCGCCGCCTGGATGGACCCCCGCGACACGCCGTCCCAGCGGGCACGGGCCCTGGTCGGCGCGATGACGCTGGACCAGAAGCTGCACATGGTGACCTTCGGGATCACCCCGCCCTACCTGCTCTACTACGGCACCGCGGGTCATGTGACCGGCCTGCCGGAGCTGTGCGTGCCCGATCTGGTGCTCAGCGACGCCGGCTCCGGCGTCGCCGGACTCCAGATCGCCACCACCACCTTCCCCTCCGGCATCGCCCAGGCCTCGACCTGGAACACGCGCCTGCAGCGCCGGGTCGGTCGGGTCATCGGCGACGAGGCGAAGCGCAAGGGCATCAACGTGATGCTCGGGCCGGGCATGAACATCGCCCGCACCCCCTACAACGGGCGCAACTTCGAGTACTTCGGCGAGGATCCCTTCCTCGCCGCGCGGATGACGGTGCCCTTCATCCGCGGCATCCAGGACAACCCCGTGCTCGCCGACGCCAAGCACTACGCGTTCAACGAGCAGGAGACCGACCGCATGAACGTCGACGCGAAGGTCGACGAGCGCACCGCCCGCGAGATCTACCTCGCCCCGTTTGAGGCGGCGGTGAAGGAGGCGAAGGTCGGCTCGATCATGTGCTCCTACAACCGTTTCGGGGGCACCCATGTGTGCCAGAACCGCAGCCTGCTCACCGACATCCTGCGCAAGGACTGGGGGTTCGACGGCTTCGTGGTCTCCGACTGGGGCGCCGTGCACTCCACCGGTCCGTCGGCCATGGCGGGCCTCGACCTCGAGATGCACGCGGTGCCGTTCCAGACCCCGGCCACCCCGGTCTTCGGCGCGAGCGACCGCTACTTCGCGCCGGCGAAGATGCAGGCCGCACTCGATGACGGCAGCCTGACCATGGCCCGCCTCAACGAGATGGTGCGCAACATCGTGCGGCCGATGTTCCGCGAGGGCCTCTTCGAGCACCCGGTGAAGCCGGGCGTCGCGCCGTTC